>CAVHEY010000052.1:0-9851 GCA_963635155.1 Bacteroides stercoris | reverse complement strand
TCCAGGTCGATATTGTATTCCAGCATCCACTTCGAAATAAAGATGAAGAATACCATCTGCACGATGCTTGAGAATATGTCTAAAGCATCCAGCCAAAAATCCCTCTTTGCCGGATCCTTGATCTTCTTTTCAAGCATAGAAGGCAAAATATCGATTGAAATGTGAGTTCTCTCTCTGAGTGCTACCGCAGCTCCGAGAAAGCTTACTCCGATGTATGTGTATCTTACCATTTCCTCTGCCCAGGCAAGCGGCATCTCGAAGAGATACCGACAGAATACCTGGATCAGAAGCAGTGAAAGCATCACCGCGAAGGCTATCCACGTGATTGTCTTTTCAACATGGTAAAATGCATCATTCACCCTTGTGATAATGTTTTTCTTTTCCATTGTCTCATCTCCTGTGGTATATTTTTTAATCGAGGCGGGCGGAATGCCCGTCTACATAATCATATATAACTATGCAAGTCCGGCTTCCTGACGGATTCTTGCAACCGCATCCTGGTCGAAGGTCTTCGTTGACTCGTCGTCAGCCCAAACCTTGTGTGCTGCTTCCAGCATCTCTTTCTGGAACTGCTCGCTCGGCTCGATGATTTCGCATCCGTTGTCGATCATCTTTTGCGTCATTTCCTCAACGTCCTCTCTGATAGCAACCTTAACGTCATCACAGTAAGTAGTCGCCGCCTCCTGAATTACAGACTGCTGGTCAGCAGTAAGGGTATCCCATTTTGCCTGGTTCATTACTACAACCGCTGCTGCGAAGGAGTGGTTGGACTTAACCCAATACTTGTTGAACTGATCCAAACCGTTGGTGTAGGAAAGCACCGGACCGTTATCCTGACCGTCTACTGTCTTCTGTTGCAGTGCGGAAGGAAGTTCTGTGAATGCCATGGAAGTAGGAATTGCTCCCAGGTTCTTGAAGAAGTTCAGGAACATCGGAGATTCCGGAACTCTCAGCTTTAGACCTTTGATGTCTGACGCGCTGTCAATCGTATGCTTCGAGTTGGAGATCCATCTGAAGTCGCAGTCCGTAAGACCAAGCATCTTGAAGCCTACATTTTCCATATCCTTTGTGATTGTCTCGCCGATCCATCCGTTGTAGATGAGGTTGTCTACATCGTCATAGGAGGTTACCAGATACGGAAGGTTTACGAATCCGATTTCGTTTACTACTGCGTCAGCACCTACCGTGGAGCCGATGTACATATCCAAGGCTCCGGACTGAACAGCCTCAGCGTGGTCCTTGTCGCTTCCCCATACACCGCCGAAGTCGATCTGGATTTCCACGCTTCCGTTTGTGCCGGATTCAACGGCATCCTTGAATGCAGTTGCTGCTTCGTACCACGCGTGGGTCGTGCCCTGGGTGGAGCCGAAGTGGAGAACTACGGTGTCTGCGCTGCTGCTGTCGCTGTCGCTACCGCATCCTGAGAGTGCAAAGCACATTGTAAAGATCATTGTGAGTGCCAATAAAGCTGATAATACCTTTTTCATTTTTTCACCTATTCCTTTCTCTTTCGATAAATTTCATAACGATTTCAATTAACGTATTTGAGTTATTGAATCTTTTCAATGCGCCGATACATAGAGCAAGGACTGTGCCAAATTCGTCGTTTTTGTGAAAAAGGTGTCATTTTTTCTTCATTTTTTTCTTTCTTGTTAAGACCATGTTAAGATACTTTTTCGTCGTATAAATTTCCTGCAAAGATTCCTTTTCATGAATAAACATAGAAAAAAGCCCCGTATGCGCAAGCGCATCTACGAGACTTTTCCTTATGCAAGCGTGCATCTATTATTCTGTTTTGTCTACGATTCGTACACCTCTCGATCCACAGATGTCTGGATGATTTTCAGGTTTTCAGCCACCTGAACGTGATATACCCTCTTTTCGAAGATGGTTTGCAAATCCTTGGCATCCGTGCGGCAAAGGGTGATTTCCGTTTTTCCCTCTGCCAGTCCCGCAAAGGTACATTTGAACTTTCCGTCCTCTTGGGAAACCCCGGTATTTTCTATCAGCGATGTGTCGGCTATTTCGTAGGACCATGTTTGTCCCTCGTCCGTTGCGATCTTGATGGCATATCCATCCTCGTCGTCCCACAGCAGTATCGCCGCCAGCACCAGAAGCAACACAGCCGCGATGGTAATGAATACTTTAATTTTCATAACGCGCTGGGCTTCCCTCACCGCGTCATCGTCCTCCGGTTCCGCCACCGGTTGCGTGCTTATTTCGTTACTCATGGCTGTCCTCCCCTTTTACTTCTATTTTGTATAGTCATAAAATCCTTTTCCGGATTTGCGACCGTATTCACCCTTTCCGTAATGGGTAGCCAGGCATGCAGCAGGCAGGTCGGCTTTGTCGCCGGAATTTCTGAATTTTTCCATATAAACGCTGTATTCCAAGTCAATTCCAGTCATATCCAGCGTCTCCAGGGGTCCCATTGCGTGACCGAGGGCGCCCTTGACTGCTGTATCGATATCCTCAGGAGACGCAATTCCCATATCTACAAGGTAGCAAGCCTCTCTGGTGAGGGCACTGAAAATTCTGTTTACTACGAAGCCGTAGATTTCCTTTTCGATGGTGCAAGGGGTCTTATCGATGGTCTTTACGAATTCAAAGGCTGTGTCGAAGGTTTCCTTTGCCGTGTGTGGTCCCTTTACCACCTCTACGGTTTTCATTACCAGAGCCGGGTTGAAGAAATGCACATTCAGAACCTTCGATGGATCCTCCACCGCATCGCAGAACCTCGAGCTTACAATGTATGAGCTGTTGGAAGCATAGATGCAATGCTTCGGAGTAAGCTTGTCAATCTGCGAAAGTGCCGCCTTCTTGATTGCAATCGTATCGGAAACCGCCTCCAGCACCATATCTGCATTTTCGCCGGCGATATTTATGTCGTTGGTGAATGTGAGTCTTGCCTGGATTTTTTCAGCATCCTCAGCCGTCATTTTTCCCTTTGCCACGCGCTTTTTGAACCATTCCTTGGAGAATTCCGTAGCCTTTTCCACCATTTTTTCGCTTAAATCATAGCATACCACATCGTAACCGTGGATTGCAACCTGCATTGCAATTTGATTACCCATAAGTCCTGCTCCCATTACCGCAACTTTTTTTATCATATCTTTCTGCCTCCAGTGTTCTAATATTGTATAACATACTTTGTAAGACATGTATATGCAAAAAACAGACCAACTGAATTACCCCGATGCAAAGTGTTGAAATTTCAGCATTACTCTTTGCGCTCGCAGATGGCTTATCCTTATTTCTATGCAAGCCTGCATCTCCGAGAAGCTCATCACTGCCGGGAGCCGTTTATTTTCCTGAGCCTGCGAACGATGGTCGACTGGCTTACATCCAGGATTTCGGCGGCTCGTCTTGTATTCCCGCCCACCTCCAGCGCTCTCCTTACCAATATGCCTTCCAGCTGATCCACCGCATCCGCAAGCCGCGGCAAGCCGTTTACCGCAACGTCGCAGCTCTGCTCCTCTTCATTCTCCAGCAGTCCGATGTCCGCAATGTCTTCGGAGGTCAATTCCGTGCTGGTGCTCAGAATTGTGAGTCTCTCGATTATGTTCTTCAGCTCTCTTACATTTCCGGGCCAGCTGTAGCTTTCGAAGGTCTTTAGAAGCTCCTTGCTGAAAACCTTCGAGGTATGATAGATTACATTGTAGTTATATGAGAAATGGTTCACAAGCAGGGGAATATCCTCTTTCCGATCCTTTAGGTCCGGAATGTGCAGGGAGGCGACGTTCAGACGATAGTACAGATCCCCCCGGAACTCGCCCTTTTTTATCTGCTCCTTGAGATTCTTGTTGGTTGCCGCCAGTATCCTGACATCAGTCTTGATGGGCACATTGCCTCCTACCCGGTAGAATTCGCCTGTTTCCAGCACCCTCAGCAGCTTCGCCTGGGAGTCAAGGGGCATATCCCCGATTTCGTCCAGCAGCAGGGTTCCTTCGTTGGCGGTTTCGAAGAAGCCCTGCTTGCCCTTGCTGAGAGCTCCCGTAAAGGAGCCCGCCTCATATCCGAAGAGCTCGGATTCCAGCAGGGTGGAGGACAGAGTGCTGCAGTTGATCTTTACGAAGGGCTTGATGTTTCTCCTGCTGGTTGCATGGATCAGGGAGGCTAATACCTCCTTGCCGCAGCCCGATGAGCCCATGAGCAGGCAGGGTACATTATATGAGGAAATTTTGATGGCATCCTGCATGCACTTTTTCATCAGATGGCTCTCCGCTATAATATCGATGTTGGTGGGAGAGTTTATGATTCCGTTTTTGACCTGGGAGGATGCGGATTTTTGGACCGCCAGCCTGTGATATGACTTGATTTCCGGGTTGCTCAGGGCAGAAAGAACGAAAAGCACGATGTTGAAATTACCCGTGCTCAGATAAACCGGAATCCCCGTTGTGATGATATCCACTCCGGTGCGGCAATGCTGGAAGGTGGTTACATCAACCTTTTTTGCGATTACCGTAGGGGTTACAACCGGGGTGAAGAGCTTCGAGTCGTCCGTGCAGGCATTTGAGCCGAAGAAATCCTCATAGGAAAATTGGGTAGCCTCAAGATAGCTGTCGTTGAGACAGAGGGGATCTCCGTTGGCCTTATTGATGTATATGGCATCATCGTATACCTTAACGATTTCGTCGAATTCCTTGGAATAAACCTTGTATTTGCCGATATTATGAAGCAGCTCCGCAAAGAGAAACTGGTTCTGCACGATTACAATATGGGTAATGGTGGACAAAAATCTCGCATGCCGTTCCGAATTCCTGTAGTCGATGTTCGCAATGGGAATCACCTTCAGGCTGTAGCTGATGTTATCCAGTATCACGGTGGACATGGTCATGGCGGAATTGAATTTGAGCTTCAGTATCTGTGCCCCTATAATATCCTTGTCGATGGACTGGAGGAAATTCTGCGCCGCATCATCGCATGGAATCAGCTTATTCTCGTCATCTATCAAAAATGTGTAGTGTATCCTGTTTCTTTCCTGATTTCCGTTTTTCGTCTTCATCTTGCCTGCTTCCATTCGTCTTTTCCCTGCCCGGCCGGTTTCTTTTCTGTCCGTCTCAAAGCCTATCTTTTCTTTAGAACTTCCTTGTTTACCAGATTAAGAGGCATTTCCCCCCTCAAAACCCGCACAATATCCTCCGCCGGTGTTCTTTGGAGAACCGCCTGGGATTCCTCCGAGTACCAGGCAGAATGGGGGGATATGATCACATTCTCAAAGCCAAAGAGAGGATTGTCCTTTTCCGGCGGCTCCTGCTCCAGCACATCCAGCGCCGCCCCGGCGATTTCGCCGTTTTGCAGCGCCCATACCAGAGCCTCCTCCGATACCACCGCCCCTCTTGCCACATTGATCAGCACTGCAGATTTTTTCATCCTTTTCAGGGCTTCCCTGTCTATCAGATGCCGGGTTTCCTCGGTGAGGGGGCAATGGAGGGAAATATAGTCCGCTTCCGCATATATCTCCTCAAGGGTCTTTGGCACCGCGCCGTATTGCAAAATTGCATCGTCATCCACATACGCATCATACACCCAGATATTATTGCAGAGGGGTTTTATCTTGTCGATATAGCTTCTGGCGATTCTCCCGAAGCTTACAACGCCGATAACCTGGTTTTTCAGGCTGTGCTGCTTCCCGGGCATTCCGTACCAGTTTCCGCTGTGGGTCCATTCGTTATGCTTTGCCACCCGGGTTGACATCTCTAGGAGCAGAGAAAGGGCATAGGTGGAAACCTCCTCCCGGCAATAATCCGACACATTGCAGACGCATATACCCTTTTCCGTGCATGCCTCCAGGTCGATACCGTCAAATCCCGTGGCATATCTTGCGATTACCTTGCACCTGTCCAGCTGTTCAACCAGCTCCCTTGGCATTTTTGCATACTGAATGATCAGGGCATCCGCATCCCTTGCCACCTTCAATATTCCCTCCGGATCCCTGCTCTGCAAATCCACAAGCTCTATATCCAACTCGCTAAGCGCCTTCTTCTCATTTTCGATGTCCTCATACTCGTGATCCGTAATCACAACTTTGTACTTTGCCATTTTCGTTTCCTCTTTCTTTTTCTGGATATTTCTTTAGATATTTATATATCTGCCTCGATCTATCTGTTTTCGTAATGCGCTTTCTGCGCAGCTATGTATAAATAAAGCAATTTTCGTGCCAATTTTGTTTTTGATTTTATTTTACGAGATATCCTCCGTCAACAGGAATGATCGCCCCGTTGACATAATCGGATGCCGCTGATGCCAGGAATACGGTAGCGCCCTTCATGTCCTCCGCATCTCCCCATCTTCCCGCCGGAATTCTGTCCGTGATTTCCTTGAAGCGCGGATTGGCAGGATCGGTGAGGGCACGGTTAAGCTCCGTATCCATATACCCCGGGGCAATGGCGTTCACGTTGATTCCCCTCGATGCCAGCTCGTTGCAAAAGGCTTTTGTCATCTGCGCAACTCCGCCCTTGGACGCCGCATAGGCCACCACGGTATTTCCCCCGAAGAAGGAAAGCATGGAGGCCACGTTGATGATCTTGCCGTAAGGTCTTTCCTTGCTCAGGTATTCCTTCGCCGCCAGCTGACTCAGATGGAAGGCGGCGGTCAGATTTGTCGCAATGACAGCATCCCAGTCCTCCATGGGGAAGTCCTGCACGGGATGCCTTCTCTGGATTCCCGCACAGTTCACCAGAATATCCAGACCCCCCAGGAGCCCCACCGCCTCCGCAAAGGTCGCAGCTCGCTGCTTCTCATCGCTCAGGTCCGCTATGATGCCCCTGCAGTCCAGACCTCTCGCGCAAAAGCCGCCGGCGGTATCGTATACCGTCCTTCCGGTTCCTACGATTACAACCCTTGCTCCGGCCTCCAGCAGGCCCTCTGCCATGCCCCTGCCCAGGCCCCTCGTGCCTCCGGTTACCAGGGCTCGTTTCCCTCTAAGCTCAAACAAATTCATTATTTTCCCTCCTTGCTGCATTGTATTACTACCTTCATGGCCCCCCTTGCAGGCTCGGCGATGTACTCAAAAACATTCTCGCTCTCCTCCAAAGGAATGACATGGGTGATGATCCGATCGATTTCATCCTGAAGCTTTTTCACGTATTCCACCGTCCTTCCGAATTCCTCCTTTTCGTAAACCCGGGTTGCGGTCATGTTCAGCTCCCGAAAATGCATATCCCCCAGTGCCACCCTGCGGGGCTCCTTGTGAACCCCCACCAGGCAGATCATTCCGTCCGTGCACACCGGATAGGTCATCTCCTCTGCTCCTGCAGCCACTCCCGAGCATTCGTACAGGATGTTTACCCCTTCGCCGCCGGTGGTGGCTGCCACATATTCGGCAAGGGACTCATTCCTGCTGTCGACGGTTTCGAAGCCGAGCTCCCTGCACAGCCTCAGCCTGCCCTCAGAAATATCGGATATTATAATGCGGGATGCACCGCTGTCCTTCAGCACAAGGCCCACCAGTATTCCGATGGGGCCGGCACCGATGATTGCCGCCGAGTCGAGAGGCTTGAATTTTGAACGGTGAACGCTGTGAACGGCCACCGCAAGGGGCTCCGTAATGGCACAGATTTTGTCCGGCACACCCTCCGGAAGATGAAACAGAGTCTGTGTGCTGCAGTTTACGTATTCTGCCATGCCCCCGTCCAAATCGATGCCGATGAGCCTGAGGCTGCTGCAAACATAGTCCTTTCCGGTTCTGCAGCCGTAGCAGCTCCCGCAGGAAAGCAGCGGATATGCGGCTACCCGATCTCCCACCCGGAAGCCCCCGGATTCACCGTTGATTTCCTCTATTATCCCAACGAATTCGTGGCCTATGGTCAGGGGCGCCTTTGCCCGGGGATGCTTCCCGGAATAAATTCCGATGTCCGACCCGCACACGCCGCAGTAGGTGACCCTTATCCTCGCCTGTCCCGGCGCCGGCGGAATCTCCGGTACATCTCTTACCTCCACCCTCCGGGCACACACATATTGTAACGCTTTCATTTGTAAATCCCTCCTTTGGTAACGGATATTTGTATGCTCTGCTGATTTGTCTCCTATATTACATTCAAAAAATTTGCTTGTCAATGGACTGCTTTCTCTCCCGGCGGCCCTGTCATCCGGTTTTTTGTCCCAGTTTGAGTCAGAATTGATAACTTTGCTTCATTTCTGACGCTGCTTCGCCCGGGTCTGTTTGTTAAAAGTCAGTCAATTCAACGTTCCTTTTCTTGGCATAATCTTTGCACTAGCCTCTTTCAAAGTTTTTATAAAATTTTTCAATTTATTTTGAAAAAAATCCAAGCTTCAAGAAAGAGAGGACGTTATTATGTTTAATTCAATCGTAGCCACACTAAATGACATACTGTGGTCAACACCTCTGCCGGTGCTTTGTCTCGGCGCAGGACTTTTATTCACAATCGTATTGCGTGCGCCTCAGATACGCCACATCAAAATTATGGTAAAGATGCTCTTCGGCAGCCACTCCTCCGAGCACGGGCTTTCGTCCTTCCAGGCCTTCTGTCTGGCCATTGCCGGTCGTGTGGGCACCGGTAATATCGCAGGAGTCGCCACCGGTATCTGCTTCGGTGGCCCGGGGGCTCTTTTCTGGATGTGGATGGTTGCCATCTTCGGCGCCGCCACAACCTTCATCGAATGTTCCATGTCTCAGCTTTACAAGGAGAAGCGGGACGGCGAATATCGGGGAAATGCCGCATACTACATGGGCAAGCGTTCGAACTGCAGGACCCTGGGTATCGTTTATGGTATCATCTTCATCATTGCTGAGGCTATGACCCAGAACTGCCTCCAGGCAAACGCCTGTGCCCAGGCTCTGGACTCGGCCTTCGGCATTCCGCTGTGGGTAACCGCCATCGTTATGGCAGCCTTCCTGGCGTACCTGGCCTTCGGCGGTTCCAAGAGAATCGGCCGCTTCGCAGAAATCGTAGTACCGATCATGGCAGCAGCCTACATCATCGTTGCACTGATTATCCTGTTTATGAATATCGGACAGCTTCCGGCTGCATTCGGTCTGGTAATCAAGTCCGCATTCGTACCGGGCTCCGTATTCGGCGGCGCTCTGGGCAGTGCGGTAATCTGGGGAACAAAGCGTGCCGTATACTCCTCCGAAACAGGTATGTCCACGGCCACTCCTTCCGCAGGCTCCGCCGAGGTATCTCACCCGGCCAAGCAGGGTCTCATTCAGGCCTTCTCCGTATATATCGATACGCTCTTCGTATGTACGGCTACGGGTATCATCATGATCCTGACCAACACCTTTAACTGCGTAGGCTCTGACGGCAATCTGCTCATCGAATCCGCAAACCTCGTGGGTAATACGAGTCCGGGGGCGCCTTGGGTTCAGACCGCTATAGGAACAGTCTTCTCCTGGGGACCGCACTTCGTTTCGGTGGCACTGGTATTCTTCGCCTTTACCACCTGCATGAACCAGATGTACAACTGCGAATCCACCCTGACCTATTTCTTCAGGGAATCGGTTCCGAAATGGGCATCCCTGACGCTTCACATCGTATTCCTGGCCTTCGTGGTTCTCGCCGGCGTAATGGACAGCACCACCGCATGGAACTTCGGCGACGTAGGTATCGGTCTCATCACCTGGGGCAATATGATCTTCCTTCTCACCTGTCTACCGATTGCAAAGAAGCTTCTGGAGGACTTCGAGGAGCAGAAAAAGGCCGGCAAGGACCCTGTCTTTGACCCTGACAAGTTCGGCTGGAAGGGAACCGAAACCTGGAGAGAAATTCGCGACAGATATATGAGCGGCGAGCTTCCTTCGGACCCTAACTTCCTTCCAAAGGCAAAATAAAAGTTGATGAACGAGGAATAAAGTATTACAATGGACACAGGGCTGCCGGGAGCAGCTC
>CAVHEY010000051.1:0-10087 GCA_963635155.1 Bacteroides stercoris | reverse complement strand
GAGTTTTCGATTTCGCCCAAAGTCCGTGGAACGAGCTGCTACAGCCACGGCGCTGAGAGCTTAGCGAGTGGGAGAATTATTTTCGCTTTTGTTTCCGAGGACAAGCAGCCCGGGATTCTGTCGCCGATTTGTTGTTCAGCCTTGTCCCGCATAATTTTGGAATCGCGAAATTGCATTTATACTTGCAAAAGGCTGCCGGCGGTCGTACAATAGTCTCATATCACAGCACTACAATTTTCGGAGGACGATAACACATTGAGCAAGGGAATCAGACAGTTTTTATTGCAGCACGCGGCGGCGCAGCCGGTGTCCTTTCATATGCCGGGACACAAGGGCGCCCGCATTTACCGGGAAAACGGCTACGGGGATTTTTTGGACATGGTTATGGACTGCGACATAACCGAAATTCCGGGGGCGGACAATCTTTTTCAGACCGAGAGCATCATTGCGGAAACCATGGAAAAATACCGGCAGCTTTACGAGGCGAAGAAATCTTACCTTTTGGTAAACGGCAGTTCCGGGGGCCTGATTGCGGCGATCCTTGCAACCACGAGCCGTGGGGGCAAGCTGGTAATGGCGCGAAACTGCCACAAGTCGGTGTTTAACGCCCTTTCCCTAGGGGATATAACCCCCGTGTACGCTTACCCAGAAACCCTCGGCGAGTTCGGAGTCCTCGGCGGAATCGACGCGGGAGAAATCGCGGATTTGCTGGAAGAAAACCCGGAGGCAGAGGCCGTCATCGTGCCCTCCCCGAACTACTACGGAATTTGCAGCGATATAGCGAAAATCGCAGCCGAAGTACATAGCCGGGGCAAAATTTTGATCGTTGACCAAGCCCACGGCGCCCATCTGAAATTTTTTGCAAAATACGGAATACCGGGCTTTCCGAAGCCTGCCGAGGAGCAGGGGGCGGACCTCGTTATAAACAGCGTCCACAAGACCCTGGCGTCCTGGACCCAGAGCGCGATTCTCAACGTCTGCTCGGATAGGGTGAACCTCAACGTCCTTGAGGACAAGCTGCAAACCATCGAAAGCTCCAGTCCCTCTTATCCGATGATGGCAAGTCTGGACATCAGCGCGGACCTTTTGCTGGAAAAGGGCGAAAAACTCATCGGTGAATGGGCGGAAAATCTTGATTTCTTCTATGAGAGGGTAAAAGCGATTCCGGGGCTTATCATAATGGAGACCCCGAGCCTTGACCGCACAAAATTGAATCTGGATCTGTCGGCTTACGGCATAGACGGAAACGAAACAGAAGAGCTTCTGATGGAAAAAGGTATTTTTATCGAGCTTGTTACGGGAAATATCATCATGAGTATGAGCGGAATCGGAAATACCCGGGACCACTACGAGAAACTGGCAGAGGCACTTTCCGAGATTGCCGGGGCGAGAAAATTGAACGACCGGCAAAAGATGCGGCAGCCCGACGCCCTGACAGGTACCCTCAAAATGGCGGAAATGCCGAAGGAAAAGCTTTTCCTGCCCATAGACGAAGCCGCCGGAAGGGTTTGCGCCTCGTCCATCATACCTTACCCGCCGGGAGTGCCCATCGCCTGCCCGGGCGAAATCCTGACAGAGGAAGTCCTCAATTATGTGAAAGCAAGACGGCTGGCAGGAGAAAAGGTCATCGGAATGACGGCAGAGGGCATGGTTTGCGTTGGGAAACAAAAATTATTCTAAAATATCCTCTATATTACAATAGAGGGCTTTCGATAGGGCTAGGAGATTATTATACTGCGCCCTGTTTATGTCATTTTTCCTTTGCTCGTAGAGTTGAATCGACCTAAGGGATACCCCGGAGGCTTTGGCGAGTGCGGATTGCGACATTTTACGGTTTCGCCGCATTCTTGCCAAAAACGATTCTGCGCGAACGACACCGTCTATTACAGAGGCAGCCTTCGTAATATCCGCTTCGTGCAGAACCCCATATAGATCCATGAGGGTTTGAAAGTCTATGGCGAGAAAAATTTTCTTAAAGGAAATACCGGAGAACCATTGATAATACGCAATAATCCAGCCGCACCAATACTCTGCGGTATAGTCGCCATGATATTCGCCGTCGATTTTGATCGTTGATTTTCCGCAAATTCGGTATACGCTGTCAGCCATCTGTCTGCCGCTCATACCCGTTACATAGCGAGGATTCCCGTTTCCAAACTCGGCTGCGACTCCGGTTGAAAGAAAAAGATTCAGGAATTCCTGCCCCTCTATGCCAAGACCGTTTACCGAATAATCCAGCGCGGCGCCGAGATTTTCCATGGCATATCCGACTATGCTGTCATCGTAAGCGCGCATCGTCATCACTCACCTTTCCTCTGATTATATCGAGAATGAATATGTCGTCGTCAAGATCTATGTTTTCTTCATGCATCGCTGCAAATGCGTTCTTTGCGCGAGTTTCTCTTTCTAACCGTTTTCTGTAGTATATGTCGTTATCTGCATTTTCATAGCCGAGAAAACGGATATTGCAAAATGCCTTTTCGCTCATCAGCACAATTTGTTCACCCAACTCGCCAAGCTTCATTGCGCAAGAAAGCTGCCGAACAGAAATTCCCCCCTCGATGAAATCTTTTGCAAAGGCAAAATACCTATCGTCAGCCCTATAACCGACAACAATGTCATAATCGCCGATATTCGGAAGGAAATGTTCGATAACGAAGGCTTTCCCCCGAAGCGCAAGTTCCTTGTTTTTGCTGATATCGAAAGAACGGTTTTTTAGCAGCAAGGCGAGCCAATTTAGGATATGATAATCTTTGCTGTTTAGATTCAGCGTGGAAAGCGATGACGTATCAAGCTCGTACTTACTGGCATATCCGTCCCTTTGAACCGGACAAGCCCACTCCTTTGCCAGATCAAGAGATTCTGTGCAATAAAACCCCCGCCCGTAATCATTGGTCGGCTTTCCCATGCCATACATCGGCATTTCCACGATTTGCTGCGAGCCGTGATAAAGTATCATATTATGCCTCCTGTCTGCTTCCTGTAAGTTATAAAATATCGCCTGCTTGTATTGTATCATTAAAATGATATAGAGTCAAGACCGGACTTGTGTATTGTATGCGTCCGCAGAATTGGGAATTGTTTTCTCTTGGTTTTGACCGCTTCTTTTTATTTCTTTCTTTTGCTTTGAATACTTGACAAAACATCATAGGGGGGGGGGTATGATAGAAATATGACGTGCACTGCACACACTGGCACACACTTTACACTGGCACAAAAATATATATTGTGCGGGTGTAGCTTCATGCTTTACTAAAGGAGGTGAAATTTATATGGCGTTGATTAAGTGTCCGGAATGCGGCAAAGAAATTTCTGATAGTTGTGACAAGTGTATTCACTGTGGATATTTTAGAAGGGAGCCCAAAAGTTCTGCTGGCTCAGTGGTTATTTACAGCTATACAGGATGGTTTTTAGTCAAACCGAGCTTAAAGATTTACTTTAACGGTCAATATATCGGTGATTTATCGTATAAGGCAAGAACAAAAGAAATTCCAATTACAGAACCAACGAATGTAGAAATTAAATGCAGTATCCGCTCGACATTAGTTCGGTTGATGCCCGGTAAGCGTTACGAGATTCATACTGAATTCGATAGAGCAAGTGGAAACATTTTAGCAGAGGTAAGGAGTTATTGAAATGAGAGATAAAATAAATTTAGATGATTCGAGCTATAACCAAGGGCAACAAGAATTTAACCAAGAAGAACAAGTGGTAGTTCAAAATACTACAGGAAAACAAGTATTAGTGATATTATTAGGTACCATTGTAGGAATGATTATTCTTTATGCAACCATTGCCCTGATTTTTCAAGGCGGAGAGGACAGCGCCCCGGATCCTAACCGTACGGAAGAAAGTTGTACCCGTGCTGGCGTAGCTAATGTATACCCCGCCATGCATGAAAACGGAAATTGCTATGAGGATGCAGACGGGTATTATTATCCGGTGGATGGGCATCATCACCATAAGTAGAATCATTGGAGGAGTACGTCATGATTGATAAAGAAATTTCAGCCCCTGTTTATTCAAATGCAGCAGGATGGTTTAGATATAATTATAAACTGAACCGTCTTGAATTTTTGAATAACGAAACAAAGTTAGTCCTTCACGTATGGGAAATACCGGCTGACCAGTGGGATGCCTTGCCGAATCAGTATCAGTATTGTGAAAGCATCGTTAATGAAGCAAAAAAAGCAAATACAATCAGAAAACAAAGTAGGGATAAATATAAAACTCTGGCTATGTTTTTTTTAATTCCCGCACTGGTATTGAATTCCGTTTATATCTTCAAGTGGTTGAGTGGAGTTGATGTTGATGTTGGATTATGGGCTTTGGCACCTCTTTCCGCTTTGCCAGTGATAATGTTTTACGGCCTGTATAAAGATAACTGTTAGCGTAAAAAGGAGGTAAGACGATGAATATTTGTTTTGAAAGCTTAGTGGAAAAAATGAAAGTGCCGATTTTACGGATAGAAGAGAATGGCAAGGTGATTGCTAGAGGCTTTTTCTTGCCGGAAGCTATTGCAACGCTTCACGATAACGGTGCGTCTTCAATCAGTTATCCGGACACGGGAGTTTTCATATTGTTCAAGGGGAGTTTCTCGTCTTCAACAGAAGAAAAATGCAAATCATACATAGACGAACATCAAAGAACAAACAGAGAAATTCTTTTTCAAAGCAGAAACGCCGCTGCGCAGTTTGTACTTGGCGACAAGGGCAGAACAAATCACTGGATAGAAGAAAAAGAGTTCAGATAATACAACAGACACTCCGCAGGGCGAAAGCAGGGCTTTGCGGAGTTTTTATGTTGCCTTTTCGACAGAGAATCGCCGAATCTTCGACAAAACTTTGTTAAAAATGTGTTTTAAAGCGCTGAGAACGAAAATTTCTTAGTGCTTTTTGTGTTTTGTTGTAGTATAATATATTTCGTATGATTTTATATAAAATTTAGAAAGGAAGGTCTCACACAATGAGTCAAAAGCATTTACAAAGCATTCATGTGAGTCATTATAAGCACACTGCCGGGTGCGCGACAGAAATAATGCCTACACCTGATGTTGTAAAGATTTCTATGTCTCAGCATATCGGAGCGCCTTGTAAACCGCTGGTTGCAAAGGGCGACTATGTAAAAGTCGGCCAGAAAATCGGCGATACGGACGCCTTCGTAAGTGCGCCTATCCACTCCGGCGTATCCGGTACGGTTACCGCCATCGAGGAGCAGAGAAATGCAGCGGGCGGATTTGAAACGCTGGTTGTAATCGAAACAGACAAGAAACAAGAATTATCAGAGGAAGTAAAAGTTCCCGCAGAGCCAAAGGATTTAGCAGAATTCGTAAAAGCAGTAAGAGAATCCGGTTTGGTTGGTCTTGGCGGAGCTTCTTTCCCGACCCACATCAAATTTAATCCAAAGAACATCGACGACGTTCACGCACTCATCGTAAACGCGGCGGAATGCGAACCCTTCATCACCTCTGACCACAGATTGATGCTGGAAAATCCGGACGAGCTTCTGGACGGCTGCCTGCTGATCATGAAGTATATCGGACTTGACAAGGGCTACATCGCCATCGAAGAAAACAAACCGGACGCCATCGAACTGCTCAACAAGAAGATTGCAGAACGGGGAATCACGAACATCGAAACCTTCAAGCTTCAGGCGAGATATCCAAAGGGAGCAGAACGTGTATTGGTATACGAAATCACCGGAAAGACAATGGACGCAGGGGTTTTGCCGGCTGACATGGGCGTTATCCTTGACAACGTTACTACCGTAGCTTTCGTAGGCCAATATTTCAAGACGGGACGCCCGCTTACAACAAAGAGAGTAACCGTTGACGGCGACGCTGTTGCCCAGCCGAAGAACGTTATCGCGCCGATCGGAACCTCCGTACACGACGTAATCGAATTCTGCGGCGGCTACAAGGCGGAACCGAAGAAAATCCTCATGGGCGGTCCTATGATGGGTAGAGCAATCTATTCCGATGCCGTTCCGATGGTAAAGAACAACAACGCGATCCTTGCATTCTCCGGCGCTCAGAGCATCGTAAAGGAAGAAACGGCTTGCATTAACTGCGGCAGATGCCATCAGGCTTGCCCGTTCAAGCTTATCCCTACGGCTCTTGCAAAGGCGTACGAAATGAGAGATGCCCAGGCACTCAAAGACCTTCGGGTAATGCAGTGCATGAACTGCGGTTCCTGCTCCTACATCTGCCCGGCTCACAGACCTTTGGGATTCATTAACACTTTAGGTAAAACGGTACTGAAGGAGGCAGGAATCTAATGGATAAGAAATATTATAATAACTTAGTCGTATCCGCGTCTCCTCATATTGTGACCGCGCTGGATACACAAAAAACGATGCTGATGGTTCTCCTTGCATTGGTACCATCTTTATTGGTTAGTACATATGTTTTCGGCTTCAGAGTGCTTACCCTCACCGCAGTTTGCATCGCAGCTTCGATGTTCTTCGAGTGGGGCTGGAACAAGCTCATGAAGAAAAAACAGACGGTTTGCGACCTCAGTGCAGCCCTTACGGGAACCTTGATCGCTTTCAATGTTCCGTCGGGACTTCCGTACTGGATTGCAATTATCGGCTGCTTCGTAGCCATCATCGTAGTTAAGCAGCTTTTCGGCGGTATCGGCAAGAATGTCGTAAACCCTGCCATCACCGCAAGAATCGTTCTGTTCATCTCCTTCGCAACGGAAATGACCACATGGCCGCTACCTAAGATGAACCAGACGGCAGACGTTGTTACAGGCGCTACCCCGCTGGGAATCCTCTCAGAGGGCGGCGGAGAACTTCCGTCAAATATGGAACTTTTCCTGGGTTATGTAGGCGGTTCCATGGGTGAAGTCAGCGCAATCGCTCTGATCGTAGGCGGACTTTTCCTGATTTGGAAAAAGATCATCAGCCCGATTATCCCATGCTGCTTCATCGGCACGGTATTCGTGTTCGCGCTTATCTATTACGGAGCAACCGGCGAGGGAGATGCCCTTCAAATGGCGATTTTCCATATCCTTGCAGGCGGCGTAATGCTGGGCGCAATCTTCATGGCTACAGACTATGTAACTTCTCCGTTATTACCTGCGGGAAAAGTGGTATTCGGTATCGGCTGCGGCATCGTTACGATGCTCATCAGACTGTTCGGTCAGTATCCGGAAGGCGTATCCTTCTCGATCCTGCTGATGAACTGCCTGACGCCGCTTATCGACAGCTTCTTCCAGAAGAGAATGTATGGAGGTGCTAAGAAAAATGAAAAGTAATACATTTAAAGAATATATCCAGCCGAGCGTTGTGCTTGTAGCGATTTGCCTCGTTATCACATTCGCGCTGGCATATGTAAACTCCATCACCGCACCGATTATCGCGGAAAACTCTGCAAAATCTGCGGACGCTGCAAGAGCGCAGCTTCTTCCGGCGGCAACTTCTTTTGAAAAATACGAAGGCGACCTTTATGTACAGGAAGCCGACAAGGTTTATGTAGAAGATTGCTACATCGCAGAGGGCGTTGGCATGGTAGTTACCGTAAAATCCTCGTCCTTCGGCGGTCTGCTCACAGAAATGGTGGGTATCGACGCTAACGGCGCAATCACCGGCGTAAAGGTAACCGCTCACAACGACACGAAGGGACTTGGTACGAAGGCGCACGAAACTTCTTACCTGGACCCGAACTATACAGGAAAAACAGAACTTGCTCACGCTGATAACATCAAGGGCGACTCGTCCGTAAGCTTCATCAGCGGCGCTACGATTTCCTCCAACGGCGTTTACCAGGGAGTATGCGCGGCGCTCACGCAGTTTGAACAGGTAGGAGGTGCTAACTAATGAACGAAAAAGCAAGTAGATTAGCAGTCCTTACTAAGGGCATAATTAGAGAAAACCCGAACCTTGTATTGCTTCTGGGAACTTGTCCGACTCTTGCGACAACCTCCTCGGCATTCAACGGTATGGGTATGGGGATCGCCGCAACAGCAGTACTGATTTGCTCCAACATCGCAATTTCGCTGCTGGCAAAGGTTATCCCGGACAAAGTAAGAATCCCGTGCTATATCGTACTGATCGCAGGATTCGTAACACTGGTACAGTTCATCGTACAGGCATTCGCAGAACCCCTTTACAATTCACTGGGCGTGTTCCTGCCGCTGATCGTAGTTAACTGTATTATCCTCGGAAGAGCCGAAATGTTCGCTAACAAAAACGGCGTTCTGGATTCTGCGTTGGACGGCGTGGGAATGGGTCTTGGTTTCACGCTTTCCCTTACCTGCATCGGCGCGATCAGAGAAATCATCGGCAACGGAACGATTTTCTCCGGTTTCTTCCTTGGTTCGGAAGAATTGGTAGCAAAGCTGACGGTAGCAATCCCGTTCATTTCGGAACACCCGATGCTCATCATCGCGCTGGCTCCGGGCGGATTCTTCGTTTATGCCTGCGCTATCGCAGTTGTAAACAAGATCCTTGCTTCCAAGGGTAAGACTCCGAGAGACTTCGGTTGTCAGGGTTGCGCGCTTGCAAGCATGTGTAATCAGGAAAAATGTCTTGAGGAATTAGACGGAATCAAGATTGAAAAGAAAGGAGTTGAGGCATAATGGCACAGTGGGTTAGCATTTTAATCGCTATGATTTTGGTAAACAACTATGTACTTGCTCAATTCCTTGGTATCTGTCCGTTCCTGGGCGTATCCAAGAAATTAGACTCGGCGGTAGGTATGGGCGTTGCGGTTATCTTCGTAATGGTTCTGGCAACCGCTGCAACATGGCCGATCATGCAGATTTTGAACGATTGGAACATTGCATATTTGCAGACTATCGTGTTCATTCTCATCATTGCCGCACTGGTACAGTTCGTAGAAATGGTTCTGAAGAAATTCATCCCGTCCCTGCACAAGGCACTGGGTGTATATCTTCCGCTGATCACGACAAACTGCGCGGTACTCGGTGTATGTATCAACAACATCGACGCAGGCTACAATTACGGATTAGCTTTGGTAAACTCCTTCGGCGCAGGCGTTGGTTTCCTTCTTGCAATGGTTATCTTCTCCGGTATGAGAAGCAAGCTTGAGGGCAACAACGACATTCCGGCACCGTTCCAGGGAGTGCCTATCACGATGACAACAGCCGCATTCCTTTCCCTTGCGTTCATGGGATTCGGCGGTTTGGTATAAGAAGGAGGCGAAGAAGATGAATGAAATTATGACACCGGTATTACTGGTCGTTGCAATGGGACTGGTTTTCGCTATCATTCTTACCATCGCGGCAAAGGTATTCTTCGTACCTGTTGACGAAACGGTTACGAACCTCAGAGAACAGCTTCCGGGCGCAAACTGCGGCGGATGCGGATTTGCGGGCTGCGACGACTATGCTGCGGCGCTGGCTGCGGATCCGGAAGGCGTAGGTCCTAACAAATGTCCGGTTGGCGGAGCCGATTGCGCTGCGGCGCTGGCTGCGATCCTGGGCATGGAAGCAGGCGCTGCCGAACCGCAGGTTGCTACGGTAATGTGCAACGGAAATTCCCAGGCAGTAAAATCCCTGTTGCAATATCAGGGACTTACGACCTGCTCGGCGGCTTCCACCCTTTACGGCGGAATGAACCAGTGCAAATACGGCTGCCTTGGACTTGGGGACTGCACAAGAGCTTGTAACTTCGATGCGATCAAGATTTGTGACGGCGTTGCGGTTGTGGCAAGAGACCTCTGCACAGGATGCGGAGCTTGCGCAAGCGCTTGTCCGAAGCATGTTATCAGAATTGCTCCGGCGAAGAACAAGGTTGTTGTTCAGTGCCATTCCGAAGACAAGGGCGCGGCGACTCGCAAGGCTTGCTCCAACGGCTGCATCGCTTGCGGCAAGTGCGTGAAGGTATGTAAGTTCGAAGCTATCACAGTTGAGAACAACCATGCTTTCATCGATCCGGAAAAGTGCAAGAACTGCGGACTTTGCGCGAAAGAATGTCCTACAGGGGCGATCAACAACATGAGAGCCAAGAGAAAACCTGCTCAGGCGGCTGCTCCTGCTCCGGCAGCGGAAGCAAAAGCCGAAGCGGCAGTAGAAGCATAGGATTAACCTTTCTAAAATGAAATAAAGAGGCCCCGTCGGGA
>CAVHEY010000050.1:0-10135 GCA_963635155.1 Bacteroides stercoris | reverse complement strand
AGGCAGGAATGCAGAACTCCAAGATCATCGTAGCCATCAACAAAGACCCTGAATGCCCGATGATGGCACTTGCAGACTACGCCATCGAAGGGGACCTTTATAAGGTAATCCCGGAAATCATGGCGCTTTGGGACTAGAAAAATACAGTGACAGAAAATTTTGATAGGAAAAGAGGAAATAAAATGAGAGAAGTAGTTATCGTAGACGGTATGCGTACAGCCTTCGGAAAGATGGGAGGAGCACTCAGACCGTTCACACCGGTACAGCTTGCCGGAATGACCATCAAGGGTCTTTGTGAAAAGACCGACATTTTGAACAGGGGAAAGGTTGATGCGGTATTCGCAGGAAGCGCATCGGGGGACGTTAACACTCACAATTTTGCAAGATATGCATCTCTCCTTGCGGGACTTCCGTACGAAACCTCCGCAACCTTCATCGAAATGCAGTGCGGTTCATCCATCGCCTGCATCAACAACGCTGCTCTGCAGATCCGGGCAGGCATCATAGACGTGGCGATTTGCGGCGGCGCAGAGGCACACAGCCAGGACTACTATAAATTCCCGGCTTCGGTGGAGCCATATAAGGATCATCCGCCGACAGCGGCACCGAGAAGATTGGCTCCTACGGAGGAGGATAATATGTCCATGATCGAAATTTCCGACGGAATGGCGGTAAAATGGGGAATTACCAGGCAGCAGTGCGACGAATTCGCACTCCGTTCCCAGCAGAGAGCCGCAGCCGCAATGGAAAAGGGTTATTTCAAGGACGAAATTATGCCGGTAGAAGTAAAATACACCAAGAAGGGCGAAACGGTAGTCGTGGATACCGACGAGCATCCTCGTGCAAATACCACCATGGAAGGACTTTCGAAGCTCAGACCGGTTAATGCGGGTGGAGTAACCACCGCAGGCAACGCCTCCGGAATGAACGACGGAGCGGCATTCGTGCTTATGATGACGAAGGAAAAGGCTGAGGAACTGGGCTATAAGCCGATGGCAAAGTGGATCTACGGCTTGGATGTGGGTGTTGACCCTAAGGAAATGGGCATCGGACCTGCATTCTCAAATACGAAGATTTTGGATCGAATCGGTCTGAAGATGAACGATATCGACGTATACGAATGCAACGAAGCCTTCGCAGCACAGAACCTTTCCGTAATCAAGGAAATGGAAAGCATCACAGGGGAAAAGATGAACATGGAAAACTGGAATCCGAACGGCGGGGCCATCGCATTCGGACATCCGAACGGCGCTTCCGGCGCGAGAGTCTGCATCTTCACCATGAAGGAACTCATCAGAAGAGGCGGCAAGTACGGTATGTTCTCCAGCTGCTGCGGCGGCGGTCTGGGCGTATCCTGCCTGATTGAAAATATTTACGAAGGTTAGAAACCGGAGGTAGAGAATCATGGATAAGGTTTTAATGACTACAGATGATGTAAAAAAGGTTATTCCCCACAGAGAGCCGATGCTGCTGGTGGACAATGTTGTGCAGATGGAGCCTGAACATACCATCACGACCACCTGGTATATCGACCCTGAGCGCGAGATCTTCAAGGGACATTTTCCGGGGGATCCGGTGCTTCCGGGGGTTTACACGGTGGAGAACATGGCACAGACGGCAGATATTCTTATCTTGTCCACAGAGCGCTATGCAGGTAAGACACCGCTGTTCCTGGGAGTGAACAACGTGCGGTTCATGGCAAAGATTTTGCCGGGCGATACCCTCGAGACCCACGCGCTTTTTGCGGAGGAAAGAAAAGAAAAGGCAATCGTAACCTGTACCTGTCAGGTGTTCACAAAGGGCGTACTGGCTTGCACAGGGGACGTTACACTGGCTATGAGATAGGCAAGGCATTTATATCTGAGAGAAAATAAAGGGAAAGGAAACAGAGTAAAATGGAATGGCAAGAGATATATAAGAGCAAACTGGTTACGGCAGAGGAAGCCGTGAAACAGGTGAGAAGCGGGGACATGGTGGTTCCCGGACATAACTGCGCAGAACCGAGATATCTGATGAAGGTTTTGTGCGAATCCAGAGGAATGGAGCTGGAAAATGTGGGCATTTTGCAGGGCTTGAACGTAGGCGAGGCACCTTATGCGGATCCTAAGTATCATGGACATTTTGTTCCGGTATGCTACTTCCTCGGAAAGAACACCAGAGCCTGCGTCCAGGAGGGCAGAGGGGAATTCCTGCCGATGCACTTCTATGCACAGCCAAAGGCAATGCGTGACAAGAAGATCGGCTGCGACGTTACCATGCTTTATTGTACCCCTCCTGACGAATCCGGCTATGTAAACCTGGGAACCTGCTGTGACCAGGCAAAGGCATGCATCGAAACTGCGAGAGTTTCCATCTGCCAGGTAAACAGAAATATGCCTTACCTTTGCGGGGATACGATGGTACACGTATCGGATATCGACTTTTTCGTAGAACATGACGAGGACATCTATGCAATCGACCCGATTTCCTCCGACGATCCGGTAGTGGAAAAGATCGGATACAATATCGCACAGCTCATCGAGGACGGCTCCTGCCTTCAGATGGGACAGGGCGGCGTTCCGAACGCTATCCTGAAATTCCTCGGGGACAAGAAGGATCTCGGGGTGCACACCGAAGTATTCACAGACAACCTGATTCCGTTAATCAAGGCGGGGGTTGTAAACGGCAAGAGAAAGAACATCAACAAGGGCAAAATCGTTGCTACCTTCGTACAGGGAACGAAGGAGCTTTACAGATATGTTGACCATAACAACCTCATCGAGCTCAAGCCCGTTGACTACACCAACGATGTAGGCATCATCGCTCAGAACGACAAGGTGGTTGCAATTTGCTCCGCTTTGGAGGTTGACTGTATGGGACAGGTTAACGCCGACACCCGCGGCACATCGGTATTCTCCGGCGTAGGCGGACAGCTGGACTTCATGAGAGGCGCAGAGCAGTCAAAAGGCGGCAAACCGATCATCGCCCTTCCGTCCACCGCAAAACACGGCGAGGTTTCCAGAATCGTAGCCTGCCTGGGCGCAGGTACTCCGGTAACCACAACGAGACAGGACGTTCACTGGGTAGTAACCGAATACGGTGCGGTGGATCTCTTCGGTATGCCGATCAAGGAAAGGGCAAAGGCGCTCATCTCCCTTGCACACCCGAAGTTCAGAGAACAGTTGGAAAAAGACTGGTACGAATACTGCAAAAATGCAGGCATGATTTACCTGTAAAAACAAAAGCTCATAAGCTTCAATATAGTTCATAGATTTAGGCATCCTTTTATTATTACATATACAAACTGGACACATCCGGAATTCCGCGTTTACAATACAGTAAGCGCGGTTTTCTGTTGGGCGAAAACAAATTGCGAGCAATTTGTGAAAACTTTAGTAATATACATTCGGGCAAATTTGTGTTAAAATAATAAGGTATAAGTTTGATTGTTCCAAAAGATTCTGCGTAGAATATTTAATCAGAGGTAGACCATGAACGAAAAAAAGGATTTTGAATACGAAAAAAAGCTTGTAGACGAGCTGAGAGAGATTTTGGAAGGCTCCTTTGACGGAATCCTTGTCACGGATAAGGATGGGAAGGTGCTGTATGTGAATGATTCCTATGAGCGGGTCGCCGAAATAAAAAAATCGGATCTTGAAGGGAAAAGTATGCGTGACCTGATAAATCCGGTTTGGATGCCCAATTCCGTGGCATATTTGGTTGCGGAGCACAAGGTGCCGGTGTCGAAACGCCAGGTGGTGAAGTCCGGGAGGCACATTATGGTAACCGGAAAGCCAATATTCGACAAGGACGGCGAAATCAAGAAGATAGTCATAAATGCCAGAGACATCTCGGAAATATATAACCTGACGGAGGAACTCCAGATGGCAAAAAAGAGGGAGCAGCTCTACAGCGACAGGTATGCCTACTATAACGAGGAGGACCTGGAGCGGGACGGCGGCATCGTTGCCGCCAGCAAAAGCATGAGAGATGTGCTGACCCTTGCGGAAAAGGTAGCCCCTTTCCAAGCCAATGTTCTGATTCTTGGGGACTCCGGGGTCGGGAAGGAAGAGGTCGCCAAGTTCATTCATCGCCACAGCATGCGCAGCGATAAGCCCTTCATAGCCATAAACTGCGGGGCAATCCCCTTCGAGCTTCTGGAATCGGAGCTTTTCGGATACGAAAAGGGAGCCTTTACGGGAGCGATGCAAAATGGCAAGAAAGGTCTCATCGAGGCTGCGGAGGGGGGCACGGTGTTCCTGGACGAAATCGGCGAAACTTCTCTGGACTTTCAGGTCAAGCTCCTGCGCTTTCTGGAAACCAAGGAAGTCCGCAGGGTTGGAGGCATCGATGCAAAGAACGTCGACGTGCGGGTAATCGCCGCCACCAACAAGAATCTGGCAGAGATGGTGCAGGAGGGAACATTCCGGGAGGATTTGTATTACAGGTTGAATGTGGTGCAGGTGAATGTACCGCCGCTGTCAAAGCGTATCGACGACATTATGCCTCTTGCAAACCTCTTTATCAACAGGTACAACAAAGTTTATTGCCAGCACAAGCTCTTTACCTACGATGTTATCAAGGAGCTGGAGACCCACGAATGGACGGGAAACGTAAGGCAGCTAAAGAATGTAATCGAAAATATGGTCATCGTAAGCAATAACGAATATCTACAGACCGAGGATTTGCCTTGGGCGGTAGCCGGCGAAATCGGCGAAAGCTCCGGGGAAATCAAGCAAATTGCGGGGGACGACTCTCTGACGCTGGCAGAGGCTACCGACAAGCTGGAGAAGATGATCCTGGCAAGGGAAAAACAGCGTTGCAGCTCCACCAGAGAGATGGCGGCAAGGCTGGACGTCAACCAGTCCACCATCGTCCGCAAGCTGCAAAAATATGGGCTTGGTTAGGTATTCCTTTTGGCATAATGCCGCTCACCTGATATGCAAATTTGCAAAATTAGAGCGACGATAAAAATTGCAGGAACGCATATTTTTGACTGATGATGCCGACGCGCATCGACAAAAGGGAAAATTATCGTGAAAAATAACAAAATATAAAAAAGTCTGAGACCGAATTTCGTGCAATTGTAACGGTCTCGGGCTTTTTTGCTTGTAAGATAAATCTTTGACAGGCTTGGCTTGATTCTTGCATATACGTTTAGTATGAAGACCTTTAGACTTATGAAAAAATGACATAACAAAGGAATATGATTACGGAGGGACAGGAAAATGATTAAGAAAGTTGGCGTTGTAGGCGCAGGAATGATGGGTGCGGAAATCGCCCTTTGCTTTGCGAGAGCAGGATACGAAACGGTGCTCAGCGACATAAATCAGGAACTGGCAGACAACGGTAAGGTAAAACAGGCAGCCGTCCTTGACAAGAATATCAAGAAGGGCAGGATCACCGAGGAGGACAAGGAGAGAACCCTTGCAAATGTTCATACCACGGCGGATATGAAGGAAATGGCGGATTGCGATTTGATCATCGAGGCGGCGCTGGAAGTGCTGGAGGTTAAGAATAATATTTTCAAGCAGCTGGACGAAATCTGCAAGAAGGAAACGATTCTGGCAAGCAACACATCTTCCATTTCCATCACCAAACTTGCGGCAGCGGTTTCGGAGGAAAGAAAGCCTCAGTTCATCGGTACACACTTCAACTCACCGGCAAGCGTTATGAAGCTGGTAGAGGTTATCCCGGCACTCTTAACCTCGGAGGAAACCACAGAGACAGTGTATAAGCTCCTTGCGGACATCGAAAAGGAACCGGTCAAGGTAAAGGACGTTGTGGGATTCGGGCTTAATCGGATTTTCCACTGCATGTACCTGGAGGCATGCCGCCTGGTTGAGGAGGGGGTTTGCTCCGTAGAGGACGTGGACAAGATCTGCAAATACGGTCTCGGGCATCCCATGGGGATCTTCGCACTGCTGGACATCACCGGACACAACCTGAATCAGCAGGTGGACGAAATCCTTTTCGCAGAGTACGGCGACAGATTCAGACCGAGCCCGCAGATCAGAAGACTGGTCGATTCCGGCAGACTCGGAAGAAAATCCGGTGCAGGTTTCTACGACTACAAGAAATAGGATAGAGGGAGGAAGAGAAAATGTCCCAGGCAGTTTACAAAAAAGAGGATAATATTGCGATTATTTCCATAGACAGACCGAAGGCTCTGAATGCCCTCAGCCGTGAAATCGTGGATGAAATCGATGAGATAATTGAAGAAATCAAAAAGGACCCGGATATCAGATGCGTGATTTTACACAGCGATAAGAATTTCGCAGCGGGAGCCGACATCAAGGGAATGGCAGAGTGCGATGAGGAGGGTGCAAAGGCATTCGCCTTCACGCCTACCTTCAGCAAAATCGAGAAGCTCCCCCTTCCGGTTATCGCAGCCATAGAGGGCTATGCTCTGGGGGGAGGTCTGGAATTCGCGTTAACGGCTGACATTCGAATCGCCGGGAAGACAGCGAAGCTGGGCTTTCCGGAGGTAACCCTGGGAATATTCCCGGGAGCCGGCGGCACGATCCGGGCACCGAGAATTTGCGGAGAAGCCTTCGCAAAGGAATTGATCTTTACGGGAGATGCGGTGAGTGCAGACAGAGCGCTGCAAATGGGTCTTGTAAATCAGGTAGTTGAAGAGGGCGAAGCTCTCGCGGCGGCTATGAAGATGGCGGGGAGAATCGCAAAGCGAGGTCCGGTAGCCATCCGCATGGTAAAGGACGTCGTAATGAGAGGCGTCCAGGAGCCGGATATGGATAAGGCAATCGAGATCGAAACGAAGGCATGGCCGAAGCTCTTCAACACCGAGGACCAAAAAGAAGGTATGAGAGCATTTATTGAAAAAAGAAAACCCGTTTATAAAAACAAGTAGGAGGCAACCTCATGGAAGAAAAGAAATTAACCTCAAAGGATTTATTAAATCAGTTGACGGCAAAGCACTATGACAACGCATTGAGAGCAAAGGCGGAAGGCAAACCGGTGGTTTGGGCAACATCTATTTGCCCTAACGAGCTGCTAGATGCAATGGACCTTGCTACCGTATACCCGGAGAACCACGCGGCTGCAATCGGTGCGAGAAAAGAAGCGATGAAATTTATCGAGCATTCCGAGGGCATCGGATACAGTGCGGATATCTGCTCCTATGCGAGAGTTAACATGGGCTATGTGGATATTCAGCATGCCGAAGCACAGGACATTCCCCTTCCGGACATCATCTTCAGCTCGTCGAACATCTGTCACACGGTTCTGAAGTGGTACGAAAATATCGCAACGAAGCTTCATATTCCGATGATTTTGTTTGATATGCCCTTTAACCACACTTACGATGTTCAGGAAAATGCCACAAAATACATCAGAGGACAAATCGAGAACGCTATCAAACAGTTGGAGGATTTCACCGGCAGAAAGATGGACTACGACAAACTTGCGGAAAAGATGGACATGAACAACGCTACCTGCGAATGGTGGAAAAAAGCCACCGACTGGGGCAAGGTTAAACCCTCGCCCCTCAATGGATTCGATATGTTCAACTACATGGCGATGATCGTTTGCATGAGAAGCTCCGAAGACGGACATAAGCTCTTCAAGCTCTGGTACGAGGAACTTAAGGAGAAGGCTGAGCAGGGAAAGGGTCCGTGGAACAGCGCAGAGGAGCAGTACAGAATCATCTGGGACGGAATTGCATGCTGGCCGCATCTTTCCACCACCTTCAAGCTTCTCAAGAAATACGGAATCAATATGGTCACCAGTACATATCCGAACAGCTGGTACAAGGTATACGAGACCAACGACCTGGACGGAATGGCAAAGAGCTATACCGGCAACTATGCGAACAGAAACCTTGACTACGGCAGTGACCAGATGGAAAGACTGATCAAGGAATTCAATGTAGACGGCGTTGTTTTCCACAGCAACAGAAGCTGCAAGCTCATGGACTTCAGAACCTACGAGGTACAGAGAAGAATCACCGAAAAGACCGGCTGCCCGTCGGTAATATTCGACGGCGACCAGACAGACCCGAGAGTATTCAGCGATGCGCAGTATGAGACCAGAATTCAGGCACTGGTTGAGATGATGGAAAAGAACAAAGAAGCAAAGAGGAGAGGTGACTTATAATGGCTTACAAAGATACCATTCAGCAATTATGCGAGGCAGCTCTGCACCCGGGCAAAACCATCGCCCAAACGCAGAAGGAAACCGGAAAAGACCTGGTTGGATGCTTCCCGATTCACACACCGGACGAAATCGTGTATGCGGCAGGCTGCGTTCCTGTAGGTATGTGGGGCGGCACCACGGAAATTCAGCTGGCGGACAAATATCTCCAGAGCTTCTGCTGCTCGGTTATGAGAACAAATATCGAATTCGGCATGAGAGGTGTTTATGACAGCCTTAAGGCGGTAATCATACCCACCTTCTGTGATACCCTCAAATGCATCGAAGAAAACTGGAAGGTAGCGGTTCCCCGGGTTCCGGTAATCGGAATGGCATATCCGCAGCACAGAGACCTGAAGGCAGGCAAGGAGTTTATGATCAGCGAAACCAAGCGTGTAAAGCACGAATTGGAGCTGATTCTCGGCAGAATTATCCTGGAGGACAAGGTTGAAGAGGCATTTGCAATCTACGAGGATTATCGCAAAACAATGAGAGAATTTACGGAAGTCGCCCCGCAGCACCCGGAAATCATCGGCGCGAAGGCTCGCTACCTGATCATCAAGGCAGGTCAATTTATGGACAAGGCGATCTACACCGAAAAGGTAAAGGAAATAATCGCAGGGCTCAAGGCAGAACCTGCTTCCACCTTCAAGGGAACGAAGGTTATTCTCACCGGACTTATGCCTGAACCTGTTGAAATCCTCGACATCTTCGACGAAAATGAGATTGCGGTTGTAGGAGACGATATGAGTCTCGGCTCCCGTATCTGGAGAACCCCGGCAAGAGAGGACGTAGAGGACGTTTACGAAAAGATGGCGTACATTGTTGCGGATCAGGTAGGGGATACCTTCCTCTACGAGCCCCACAAGAAGCGGGGACAGCTCCTCATCAATATGGTAAAGGAAAAGGGCGCAGACGCAGTTGTGGTTATGATGATGAAGTTCTGCGATCCGGAGGAGTACGACTACCCGATTTACAAGGCAGAGCTTGAGGCAGCCGAAATTCCGGAGCTTTATCTCGAAACAGACCAGCAGCTGACCACCTTCGAACAGCTTAGAACCAGGGTTCAGAGCTTTGCGGAGATGCTGCTTTAGCGAAAGGAAAGTACGAGGAAGACAATATGTTTTTAGGAATAGATATCGGATCGTCATCTACGAAGGTTGCGATTTTGAATGAAAAAAAGGAGCTTGTGGGAGTTTCCGTCATCAATTTGGGTACCGGAACAAACGCATTCGAGGAAGTCGTTGCAGATGCCATGAAGCAGGCAGGAGCTACAAAGAATGACATCAAGTATACTGTGGCTACCGGCTACGGAAGGGTTAATTACCACGATGCCGACAAGCAGATAACCGAAATCACCTGCCACGCCAAGGGCGTAAACTTCCTGACAGAAGACGCAAGAACCATCGTCGACATCGGCGGACAGGATGCAAAGGTTATCAAACTGGACAAGACGGGAAAGGTAACCAACTTCGTTATGAACGAAAAGTGCGCGGCGGGAACCGGACGATTCCTGGAAGTTATGGCGAGAGTTCTGGGATGCAAATTAGATGATTTGTCGGGACTGGCAGATCAGTCCACCAAGGAAATTTCCATAAACAATACCTGTACGGTTTTTGCCGAAAGCGAAGTAATTTCAAGGCTTGCAGCCGGAGAAAATGTGGCTGATGTGGCAAGAGGCGCTCATGTTGCCATCGCCAAGCGTGTCATGGGAATGTGCAACCGTGTGGGATATGAGCCTAAGGTGGTTATGACCGGCGGCGTTGCCCTGAACCCGAATATGGTAGATGCCCTTTCCAGGGAAATGGGCTGCGATATCGAGATTGCGCCCCATTGCCAGGCGGCAGGTGCAATCGGTGCGGCGGCATTCGCCTACGAAATCTATAATAAGTAATAATAAAAGGAAAAAGGAGAACAATTATGGCAATCAAATCAGGGGCTGAATACATCGAGAGCCTGAGAAAATTAAACACGAGAGTGTATATGTTCGGAGAAAAGATTGACA
>CAVHEY010000049.1:0-10164 GCA_963635155.1 Bacteroides stercoris | reverse complement strand
GTTTTTCTCTTTTGCAAATAAGAATAACAGGGTAAGATTAAAATTTTATTAAAGAATTTTATTAAAGTTTAGAGAATTTCGCCGCCGGTGGAAATCGTAACCACGTTCCACGGGATAAACTTGCCGCTGTTTTGAAGGGCGGTCTTTGCCGCAAACTCGATTCCGCCGCAGCAAGGAACTTCCATGCGCAGGATGGTGAGGCTCTTGATATCGTTTTCGGATAGAATCGCATGGAGCTTTTCGGTGTAGTCGATCATGTCCAGCTTCGGGCAGCCGATGAGGGTCACGCGGTTCCTGATGAAGTCGCGATGGAAATTCGCATAGGCATAAGCCGTGCAGTCCGCTGCCACCAAGAGATTCGCGCCGTCAAAATAAGGGGCGTTTATGGGTGCTAACTTAATCTGAACCGGCCAGTTTGAAAGCTGGGACTCCATGCAAGGGGCTTCGGCAGCAGCCGTAGGAGCAGCGCTGCGGTGTTCGATTTTCATTGCGCGGCTTCCCGGACAGCCGTGAAATTCGGCATGGGGAGCACTTGCAGGGGCGCCCGTCGCCTGTTTCTTTTCCATATTTGCCTTTACCGCCGCCTCGTCATAAGGCAGGGTGTCTTTTTCTATGAAGCGGATTGCGTTTGTCGGGCAAGTCGGCAGACAGTCCCCCAGACCGTCGCAATAGTCGTCTCTGAGGAGCGTCGCCTTGCCGTCAACCATTCCGATGGCTCCCTCGTGGCAAGCCTCGGCGCAAAGCCCGCAGCCGTTACATTTTTCCTTGTCAATTTCAATGATCCTTCTTTTCATGTGTATACCTCCCAAATTTCATATAAAAATTTCGTTTCGTCTGATTTATGGTCTGATTTATTTTCCGTTGTGAGATCAATATAATACGATTTTACAACGAAATATGTTGTTTTGACAACAAAAAATAAAAAAATGATTGAAATTATGGATTTTTGCCCGATTACGATAAATTTCAGGGTCTAGCGGCGTCAATCCCTCTGTTTGCAAGGGCGTCCGCCAAATTGTTCATTTCGGTGATGTACTTAAAATCCTCAAAGGAAAAGCCGGCGCCGTTCCACTGAAGAAATTTTTCGTACAGGGCGTCAAAATTCGTATTTTTGCTGTTTAGGTTCACATGACCCTTCACCCGGAAAAACTCGGCGTCGTGCCGGCGAACCAGCGAAAGAAGCTCTTTCCAAAGCTCCTGATTTTCGACAGATTTTTTCGCGGCGTTTCTCCAGCGGTTCTTTTCCCAAGATTCGTACCACTTTTCCCGAAAGCAGTTTGCCACATAGGAGCTGTCCGTAAAAATCTGAATCCTCTGATTGGGTGATTTGAGGGCTTTCAGGGCTTCGATTACCGCGGTGAGTTCCATGCGGTTATTGGTGGTGTTGACCTGCCCGCCGAAAAGCTCTTTCCGGTGTTCGCCGTATTCCAGAATCGCCCCCCAGCCTCCGACATTTTCATCGGATTGATTTCCGGAGCAAGCCCCGTCGGTATATATTCTTAAAATTGCCATCTTAACCTCCCGCAAAACTGTGCTAATCCTATTATGCCCTATTTTTGGGAATTTTACAACGAAAAGAATTTGTGATAGAATAGCATGACTGAAAGAATACGGAGAAAAACATGAATTTAGCAATTTGTTCCTTTGCCAGCAGCAGTTCCGGCAATTCCTATTTCATAAAAAGCGACGAAACGGCGATTCTGGTGGACGCGGGGATTGCCGCAAAAACCACAGACGAAAGACTTGCCGCTTTGGGTCTGGGCTACGAGGATCTGGGCGCGATCTGCGTGACCCACGAACATATAGACCACGTCAAGTGCCTCCACACCCTGATAAAGCGAAGACCCTTCCGAAACCCTGTCTTTGCAACGGCGGGGACCTGCGAAGCCGCGATGGAAAAAACCTCGGCGCTTTCTGCCGGCGACTTCGAAAGGGTGCAAGCCGGAGACACATTTTCGGTGAAAGACATAAAAGTCACGACCTTTGGAATTTCTCACGATGCCGCGGAGCCTGTGGGCTATTCCTTTGAGAAAAACGAGCGCAAAATCGCCATCGTAACCGATACGGGATATATGACGGAGGATATTTTCCGGGCAATCAGAGGCGCCGAGACGCTGGTCATCGAGGCGAACCACGAAAAAAATCTCCTGCTCTACGGCAGATATCCCTACTCCCTGAAGAGGCGGATTCTAAGCGATGTGGGGCATCTGTCAAACGAAGACTGCGGCGCGGCACTTTGCAGATTTCTCAGGGAAATTGACGGGGAAAAGGTTCCCCGGGTGGTTTTGGCGCATCTCAGCTCCGAAAACAACACGCCCACCCAGGCGCTCCTGACGGTACGGAATATTTTAGAAGAAAACGATTTTTTCGCCGGGAAGGATTTGATCCTTTCGGTAGCCCCAAAGGCTGAAATCGGGGAAATGATAGAGATATAGGGGAAACATGAATATTCAGATTGTATGTATAGGAAAATTGAAAGAAAAATACTGGAGCGAGGCGGTAGGCGAGTACACGAAACGGCTTTCCCGGTATTGCAGCATCGAAATCACGGAGCTGAAAGAGGCAAGGCTTCCGGCAAACGCTTCCCCGGCAGATGAGGAAAACGTGAAACTGGAAGAGGGAAAATCCATTCTTCGGGCGATTAAGGACGATGCCTTCGTGATAACCCTTGAAATTCTCGGAAGGCAGCTTTCCTCAACGGAGCTTGCGGACAAAATTGAAGAGCTTTCCCTGGAGGGAAAGAGCAATCTCGCCTTTGTGATAGGCGGAAGCCTGGGACTCAGCGGGGAAGTCAGCCGGCGGTCGAATTTCAAGCTGTCCTTTTCGAAAATGACCTTTCCCCACCAGATGATGCGGGTGGTGCTGCTGGAACAGATTTACCGCAGCTTCAAGATCATAAAACACGAAACCTACCATAAATAGCAAAAAAAGCAAAGCTCGCCGCGTATCACGCCTAACCCGAAAACCAAAAATGAAACACCACAAAGACACTTTTTTGTCCAAAAATGATGCTAAGAAAACGCAAAGAAATGGCTAAAAACAGCGGTTTTTTAGCAAAGACCTAGCGATAAAGGGTGTTTTTTTTTGAATTTGAGTGGTATAATTACAAGTGCGACGAAAATCGCAAAAACGAGCGAAATATCAAAAGAAGAAAGTAATGTTTGGTTAGACATAAAAGGCTGCCGGGTATTACTTTTGTTAGTTTTTAGAGATATGTAGCGCGTGGAAAGGAGGTTTTTGCATGATAAATGTTGACGAGCTGGGTGCGCGAATCATATTGAGCTTCGGTGACGGAAAGGTTTTCCTCACGGAAAGCACCATCTGGGGATTCATCATCGCGGCGATGATCGCGATCTGCGGCATTTGGCTCGGACATGGGCTGCAAAAGGTACCCACCACCAAAAGGCAGATAGCGGCGGAGTTCATCGTGGAGAAAGTCTACGATTACGCACAGGAGAATCTCGGCAGGGACGCGGAACGATATGCGCCATATATAGGAACGATTTTTCTGTATATCCTCATGGGAAGCTCTCTGGGACTATTCGGGCAAAGACCGATAACGGCAGACGTTAACGTAACCTTCGGGCTTTCCCTTCTGACGTTCTTGCTGATTCAAGTGGGCGGAATCAAATTCCTGGGGCTTCGGGGCAAGATCAAGCATATGTGCGATCCGTATCCGTTCATGCTTCCGCTGAACATCTTGGAGGACTGCACCCTTCCGGTATCCCTGGGCTTCCGACTTTTCGGAAACATTTTCGGTGGAGTTATCGTTGTGGATCTTTGGATGAACCTTATGGAATGGCTGAGCTCGCTGATTTGCAGCGTACCTTTCCTGCGGGCGGTGCTGGTACTTCCGCTAAACGGCTTTTTCGATATGTTTGAGCCGGTGATCCAAACATATATATTTGTAACGCTGACTATGGTCTTCCTGGCGAAGGCAATCGCAAGGAGTCACGACCATTAAGTTTTATGACAGTAAGCTAAATTAAGTTTTATTAAGTAGGAGGAAACAAAATGACAGGAATTATAGCAATCGGCGCAGGTCTTGCAATCGGCTTTGCAGCGCTGGGAATCGGTATCGGACAGGGCCTTTTGGGCGCGAAAGCCATGGAGAGCATGGGCAAGCAGCCGGAGGCAGCAGGCGCAGTAAGAACATCGATGATCGTGGGCATGGCAATCATGGAAACCATCGGGGTTCTGTCCTTCGTTATTGCGATTGTATTGGCAGGAAAGCTGTAAAATTCAGATATTTCAGGTGAATTTCAGACATTCAGACATTAAGAAGGTTTTAATATGGAAGTAAGATTATACCAAGGACTGCTTGAATTTAACTGGAATCTTCTTTTCACCGCCATAACCGTTCTTGTGCTTTACCTTATTCTCAAGCATTTTTTCTTCGAGAAAGTGCATAATTTCATGCTGGCGAGAAAGGCGATGATCGAGGAAGAACTCCTGCACGCCGATTCAGAAAGCAAGAAAGCCACCGCACTGCTGGAAGAATACAGCAACACCCTTGCAAACGCCGAGGAGGAAAAGCGCCAGATCATCAAGGAAGCCAAGGTTATCGCCGATGAACGGGCGGAAACCATCGTTTCCGAGGCAAAACAGGAAGCCTCCCAGATTATCGCGGACGCTCACAAGAGGATCGCGGCAGAAGAAGAAAAGGCGGTTTCGGCACTGAAAAAAGACGTGGCAAAGTTGGCGGTGCTTACTGCCGAGCAGATTATGGAAAAGGATCTGGGCGAAGAAGACAGGCAGGAACTTGTTGATAAAGTTTTAGAGGAGGCGGGAAGCGGTAAATGGCAGAGTCAGTAGTATCCCTTACATACGGAGCTGCCTTGTTTGAGGCTGCGAAAGAACTCGGAAAAGAAGACGAGATTCTGGGAGAGCTTGAAACCCTGGAAACCGTCTTAGAGGAAACGCCAAAATTCGCGGAATTTCTCAACAGTCCCGCAATCATGGCGGCGGAGAAGAAAAAAGTCATTTCGGAAAGCTTTGAGGGCAAATTCAGCAAGGAAATGATCAACTTTTTGTTCGTTTTAACGGACAAAAGGCGCACCGCGGAGATTAAAAAAATCCGCAGGCAGTATATCAGGCTCTACGACGAGGAAAGGGGCAAGGCGGTAGGAGAGATCTACAGCGCCGACCCACTCAGCAAAGAGCAGCTTGCAAAGTTTGAGGAAGAGATGTCAAAGCTCCTTCGCAAAAACATAAAGCTGGAAAATATCGTCGATAAAAAACTCATCGGCGGAATCAAAATACAGGTTGACGGCAAGATGATCGACAAATCCATACGAGGGGATTTGGACGCTTTGCTGCGCACCCTGAAAAATATTTAAGGAGGGGAGGAGTCCCTATGAATTTAAAACCGGAAGAAATCAGTTCGGTCATAAAAGAGCAAATCAAAAATTATCATAGCCGATACGAAATCTTGGATTACGGCACGGTTCTTCAGGTAGGCGACGGAATCGCCAGAGTTTACGGTCTGAGCCGCTGCATGGAAGGCGAGCTTCTGGAGTTTGAAAGCGGCGTGTTCGGCATGGCGCTCAATCTTGAAGAGGATAACGTAGGCGTTGTAATTCTCGGCTCGGACAGAGAAATAAAAGAGGGCGACATCGTAAAGCCCACCGGAAAAATCGTAGAGGTGCCGGTAGGTGAGGCGATGATCGGCAGAGTTGTTGACGCTTTGGGAAATCCCATTGACGGCAAAGGCGATATCGTCACCCACGAAACCAGAGCCATCGAATATCCGGCACCCGGCGTTCTCATGAGAAAAAAGGTAAACGAGCCGTTGCAAACGGGAATCAAGGCCATCGACGCCATGATGCCCATCGGCAAAGGACAGAGAGAGCTTATCATCGGCGACCGTCAGACAGGAAAGACGGCCATCGCCATCGATACGATCCTGAACCAAAAGGGAAAGAACGTGATCTGCATTTATGTGGCAATCGGTCAGAAAAAGTCGACGGTGGCGCAGCTTGTGCAGACCCTGGAAGAAAAAGAAGCCATGGACTATTCCGTGGTCGTTTCGGCAACCGCCAGCGACGTGGCACCGTTGCAGTACATAGCCCCATACGCAGGATGCGCGATTGCGGAATATTTTATGTATCAGGGTAAAGATGTGCTGATCATATACGATGACCTTTCCAAGCATGCGGTGGCTTACAGAGCCATGTCCCTTTTGCTGAGGAGACCGCCGGGGCGCGAGGCGTATCCGGGCGATGTCTTCTATCTCCACAGCAGATTGCTGGAAAGAGCCGCGCACCTCAGCGAAGAGCTGGGAGGAGGCTCCATTACGGCACTGCCGATTATCGAGACCCAGGCGGGGGACGTTTCGGCTTATATCCCTACAAATGTAATTTCCATCACGGACGGACAGATTTTCCTGGAATCCGAGCTTTTCTTTACGGGACAAAGACCTGCCGTAAACGTGGGGATTTCGGTATCCCGTGTAGGCGGTGACGCTCAGATCAAGGCGATGAAGAAGGTTTCCGGCAAGCTGAAGCTGGAGCTTGCACAGTACAGAGAGCTGGCAAGCTTTTCCCAGTTCGGCTCGGATATTGATAAGGACACAAAGGCAAGGCTGGACCACGGCAGAGTGCTGATGGAAGTGCTGAAGCAGGGTCAATATCAGCCAATGGACGTAGAGGATCAGGTTGTAAGCATATACGCCGCATCTCACGGCTATATGGAGGACGTTCCGATTGAAAAAATCAAGGCTTTCGAGGAAGAGCTGCTGCATTATATAAGGATTCATTATCCGGAAATCGGCGAAGCCATCGGAAGGACGGGTCAGCTGGAGGAGGAAACGGAAAAGCTCCTTGCCGAGGGAATCCAAAAATGCAAGGAAGCCAAAAAAGAGGCTGAAGAAGCAAGCAAAAAAGAAACAAAAAAAGAAGCGAACGAGGAAGTTAAATAAGAGGTGAGAAGATGTCCGAAAATATGCAGGAACTGAAACGCCGAATGAAGAGCATCGAGAGTACCGAGCATATCACCAACGCGATGCGACTGGTCTCCGCCTCAAAATACAAAAAAGCCAAGAATGCTTTTGACAAAACCAGCGCCCAGATACGCATGATTTCCCAAACAATGGAAAAGGCTATGGCTTCTGCGGCGAGCATGATTGACCGAGAGGAAAATCCCGGCGGCGAAGAGAAGGGCAAGAAAGGCAAGACGCTGATGATCGCCATCACCGGAAACCGCGGGCTTTGCGGAGGCTTTAACGCAAACGTCATAAAGCAGGTTGCCGCAGCTACCGAGGAGAAATCGAAGCAAAGCCTTGAGATTTATGCAATCGGAAGCAGAGGGCGGGACTATTTTGAACACAACGGCTATGAAATTGTGGGCGCTTGCATGGAGGCTCCGGAGAAGATTACCTTTGCAGAGGCAAGGGAAATTGCAAAGCCCATCATCGAGAAATTCCAAAGCGGCGAGGTTTCGGAGGTGCTTTTGGCGCATACCGCCTATATCAATTCCCTCAAACAGGAGCCGGTAATCAAGAAGCTGCTGCCCCTTGGGGAAAGCGGGTTTGACGGAGAGGTCAGGGAACTGGAATTTACCCAGAAGCCACAGGAAGTCCTGGACTATCTGGTTCCCAAGTATTTCGAGCTTGTGCTGTTTGAGGCGGTCACCGAATCCGCGGCGTGTGAATATGCGGCGAGAAGAAGTGCCATGGAAAGCGCCACCGACAACGCAAACGAGATTTTGTCAAAACTTTCCCTCACCTATAACCGGGTGAGACAGGCGGCTATCACCAACGAACTGATTGAGATCGTTTCCGGCGCGGAGTCGCAGAAATAGCGGCGACCCGGGGAGCAGAGAAGTCGCAGAAACAGAGGAGGTAACGAGATGCAAGAGGGTTTAATAAGCCAAATTATTGGACCGGTTATTGATATAAAATTTGAAGAGGGGCATATGCCCGAGCTTCTGAACGCCATTGAAATTCAGGACGGCGACAGGAGAATCATGGCGGAGGTAGCGCAGCATATCGGCGACGATGTGGTGCGGTGCGTTGCCCTTTCTTCCACAGACGGACTTATCCGGGGAATGAAAGCCATCGATACGGGAGCGCCCATTACGGTGCCTGTGGGAAACGAAGTCCTCGGCAGACTGTTCAATGTAATAGGCGAGACCATTGACGAAAAGGGTCCGGTTAACACGACAAAAACTTCGCCGATTCACAAGCCGGCGCCGAGCTTTGCGGACCAGAATACGAAATCCGAGATTTATGAAACGGGAATCAAGGTCATCGACCTCATCGCCCCTTACACCAGAGGCGGCAAGGTGGGACTTTTCGGCGGCGCGGGAGTCGGCAAAACCGTACTCATTCAGGAGCTTATCAGCAACATCGCCAAGGAACACGGCGGCATTTCCGTATTCGCAGGCGTTGGCGAGAGAACCAGAGAGGGTAACGACTTATATAACGAAATGATCGAGTCCGGAGTTATCGAAAAGACGGCGATGGTCTTCGGACAGATGAACGAACCGCCGGGAGCAAGAATGAGGGTAGCCCTCACCGGACTTACCATGGCGGAGTATTTCAGAGATGAAGAGGGGCAGGACGTACTGCTTTTCATCGACAATATTTTCAGATTTACCCAGGCGGGTTCCGAGGTTTCGGCGCTGCTTGGACGTATGCCGTCGGCGGTAGGCTATCAGCCAACCCTCGCCACGGAGATGGGCGCTTTGCAGGAGAGGATCACCTCCACAAAGAACGGCTCCATCACATCGGTACAGGCAATCTATGTTCCGGCGGACGACCTGACGGACCCGGCACCGGCAACGACCTTCGCCCATCTTGATGCCACCACGGTACTGAACCGTTCCATCACGGAGCTTGGAATTTACCCTGCCGTTGACCCGCTGGAGTCCACCTCGAGGATCCTTGACCCGCTGATCGTGGGAGAAGAGCATTACCGGGTCGCAAGACAGGTGCAGGAGGTTTTGCAGAAATATAAAGATTTGCAGGATATTATTGCAATTTTAGGTATGGATGAGCTTTCCGAGGAAGATAAGCTGACGGTAAATCGCGCGAGAAAGATTCAGAGATTTTTCTCCCAGCCTTTCAGCGTGGCGGAGCAGTTCACGGGGACACCCGGCAAGTATGTGCCGCTGAAAGAAACCGTTCGGGGCTTCGGAGAAATTCTGGAGGGCAAGTACGACCATGTGCCGGAAAACCTTTTCCTGATGGCAGGTTCCATCGACGAGGTTGCGGAAAGATACGAGGCGCAGTATGGCGGACGCAGATAAGAGAAACGAAAGAAACGCCGAAGGCGGCAGCGGTATGCGGGTGAAGGTAGTTTGCCCCGACAAGACCCTGTTTGACGATGAGGCGGAAAGCGTGATTATCAAAACCCGCGACGGCTACGAGGGCTTTCTGAAGGGCAGGGCACCTTGCTTTCGGCTTTTGCCGGAGGAGGGCGAGATAAAGCTGCGAAAAAGCGGCGAGGCGGATTTTACGAAAATCAAGGCGCAGGGCGGGTTCGCCCATATGGACGGAACCCTGACGATCTATGCGGATCACGCCGAAGTTGAAGAATAGCATAAAAATACCCGATTGCGGCGCAGTATGGGGGCTTTAGACAGAAGCCCCGCTGCGAATCGGGTATATTTTTTTTGATTGCGCGCCTTGCCCGCCGCGGTGTGCGACTTGCCTGCTGCGCCTGTGGCTTGCACACCGCCCTTGCGACTTGCCTGTCGCAGCCGTGCCTTACGCACATCGCACTGCGTAAGCACCGGGGGCAAGGCGGATATTTTCTTTGCATTCCGGCTACTGCACCGAGAATTTCTTCGTGGCGTTCAGGTACTGCATCAGCATACCGAGGTTCGCATAATAATAGGAAAACTTTTCTTTTTTCTTTATTTCCACCAGCCCCGATTCCACCAGCTTTTTCATGTGCTGGGAAACGGTGGCCTGGGCGTAGTCAAAGTGCGCTACAATGTCCTTGTTGCAGACCGCCACCATGCCCCGGTTAGCCTGCATGATATAGCGGAACATATTGATTCTGGCAGGGTGCGCCAGAGCGTCGGAAACTCTGGCGATGAGGAGCACCTCTTCTTCGAGCATTCCGTCGGTCTCTTTTCTTAATCTCATAAATTTCTTCCTTTCAGGGGCAAAAGCCACCCCACTATTATGACAGAAAACGACGAAATTTGCAAGTGGCA
>CAVHEY010000048.1:0-10530 GCA_963635155.1 Bacteroides stercoris | reverse complement strand
CCCCTCGTGTCTACTTTTTGGAGATGCGTGTCTACTTTTTGTTGACCAGTGCAACCAGTGCAAATAAATTTCTACTTTTATAATACCCCCCCCCCATGCAGGTTTGTCAATCAGTATGTTTTTACATATTTGGTGTATTATATATGCTAAATTGTGCTGGTCAAATTGCAAAAAATTTGCACCGTCTACACGATTTAAGCCGAGTCCTGTCGAAATATCAGTCATAAATATAAAAGGGCCAGCGCATTAACGAAAAAAATAGCCGTTAGAGCGCTGCCCCGTTGTTCCGGAAATTGTAAAATTTATGTAGCTAAAAACCCCCGTTTTTATATGCACGGGCAATGATGTATGAAGGTTCATAGTATGCGCTTGCGTTGTAGTTATCCAAGATACCGCAAATTTCATCATTATAGACTCTGATTATACCTTGAACAAAGTCCTCGTCCGGAAGTAATGTGTCACAAATGAGTCTTTGATAAACCTTCCCCATTTGCAGCGGGGTAGGTATTTCATCTACAAGGTCAGAATCAACATCGCTGACATCATGATTCCCGCACGTAAGGTGATAATCAGAAATCCAACGATCCTCAACAGAAAGGGGATTTTCGCAGTGAAGTACATTTGCAACGCTGATAAGATGCCTAAGCTCGTTCTCTCCAATTTTGTTTACAACATAGGAATTCGGTTGTTTCATTTTTCTGGAGACGCGCTCAATCATATAGCATAGGAACATTAAATCATCGGTTGATATTTCTTCATCCGGAAAATAAACATTTGTCATAATATTTCGCTCCCTTCGTACTCGAGGCTCGTAAGTGCTTTCTCTGTACAGAATGCAATTTGATGCGTGGGGAACTTAAATTTTACAAGTTCCCAAAAGGCTTCTCGCGTAATTCTTTTTTCAATATAATCTTCAACATAGTCCCATATCTGATCATCTGCCATAGGGCCTTCGGCAATATCGTATTGATGTTCAATGCCGCTTCTATAGGAAACTACAAAATTCAGCCACTCCTCTGTCATTTTATCAAACGAAATGATTTTAAATCTCTTTCAAATGCACGTATACCCTTATTCCTGCACCGGGAACGGTGGCCAGCCCATAGGTTTTCCGCCGATTACATGGAAATGCAGGTGCTTCACGGTTTGGAAAGCGTCGTCGCTAAAATTCGCTCGCCGCATAACGCACCGTCACCACATGGACTTCTCTTTGCTCATGCAATACGCGATAGATAATCACATAATTTTTCACAAACAGCTGCCTATAATCGCCATTTGCATAAATGCCGGTGCGCCGAGCAGCGCCTCTGTCCGGAAACCGCTCCAAACTCAAAATTGCAGCTTCAAGTTCATTTACAAGATTCACAGCCGCACTGTGCTCAAGCAAGTTATATGCAATGTACGCATATATTTTGTCCAAATCTCTATACGCGCGTGGATACAATTTGACACTATAATTATTCAAAATACTTCCTCCGCAGCCCGGATAGCGCCTCTTTTGCGTCAAGAAGTATACCTCCGGTTGCAAACTCTTTTTCGGCTTCGCTTATTGCCGTATCCAGACTTGCCGTATCAATCATTTCCTCGTAAGTTTCAACGCTCATGATTACCAAATCTCCGTACCCGTTCTTTGTAATAAATACCGGCTCTCTCTTTGCATGACAAATTTCAGAGATTTCAGTTGTTTTTCTTAAATCTGTAATCGGTCTAATCTGTGGCATATCATCAGCCTCCCTTCATGCACAAAATTATAGCATAATTATGCGCAAAGTACAAGAAAATTATGTAGTGCCCCTATTCCTGCACCGGGAATGGTGGCCAGCCCATGGGTTTTCCGCCGATTACATGGAAATGCAGGTGCTTTACGGTTTGGAAAGCGTCGTCGCCGTTGTTGCTGATAACCCGGTAACCGTTTTCCAGACCCTGGCTCTTTGCGATTTCTCCGATCTTGCAAATAATATGTCCCATAAGCTCGTGATCCTCCGGCTTTACCTCGTCGATACAGGCGATGTGCTTCTTCGGAATGACCAAAACATGAACCGGGCCCTGTGGGTCAAGATCCTTAAATGCGACGATTTTGTCGTCCTCATAAACGATGTTTGACGGAATCTCGTGATTCGCGATCATGCAAAAAATACAATCTGCCATTATAAAATTTCTCCTTTCATGCCGTCTTTATATGGTTCTAAAAGTTTAACTTTTTGGAAACTGTTTAAATGCTCCGGACTTCCGAAAGCGTATACCTTGATATAGTTTTCGGTATAGCCGCTGAGGAGCTTTGCCTCCCTCGAAGCGCTGCCCTCTGCCGGGACGGGGTTTACCGGCAAATCCGCCTCCTCCTGCTCAAAAAGCGCTGTGCGGGTTTCTCCCGCCGAGCCTTCGAAGAACCTACGCGTAACTTCTTCGGACTTCTTGATGAGCCTTGTGACCCGCAGGTTTTTCGTTTCGCCGTCAACCTGGTCTTTCATTTCCCATGCTGCGGTGCCCTCCCGCTTTGAAAACTTAAAGGCGTGAACTTTCAGAAAGTCCGCCTCTTCGACGATTCTCAGGCTGTCCTGAAAATCCTCCTCGGTTTCGCCCGGAAAGCCGCAAATAATATCGGTGGTCACGCCGTAATGGGGGTCATGCTCTTTGAGCACCTTCACGATATCCAGATACTCCTGCCTGCTGTAATGCCGATTCATCGCCGCAAGCACGCTGTCGCTTCCGCTTTGAATGGAAAGGTGCAGGTGAGGACAGAGCTTTTCGTAGCCCATGAGCCTCTTCACATATTCGGCATTTACTACCGTCGGCTCGAGAGAACTGAGCCTTATGCGAAAATCCCCATCAAGGGCGTTGATTCTGTTTATGATAATTTCGATTCCCCGGATTTTTTCCCGCTTTTCCTCATCGGTAAGGGGATAGCAAAAGCTTTCCTCGGTTCCGTAGAGGGCGGCGTTTATTCCCGTAAGCACCACTTCCCGAAAGCCCTTTTCGATCAGAGTTTTCACTTCCTCTATGATTTCATTGGGATCGCGGCTTCGCACGGCTCCCCTGGCAAAGGGAATCAGACAATAGGAGCAGAAGCGGTTGCAGCCCTCCTGAATCTTGACATAGGCGCGGGTTCGCGAGTCCATGGAGGTTATGATTCCCTTGTCGTGGTAAGAAGTGAGGGCATCGTACTCCAAAATATGCTTTTGGTTCACATGGTTTTTCATGTATTCCTCAACATAGGCTGCGATATTGTTTTTTTCGCCGGTTCCCGCCACAATATTGACCTCCGGCAGGGCGGAAAGCTCCTCAGGCTTTACCTGAGCGTAACAGCCGGTAACTGCGATCACCGCCTCCGGGCACTGCTTTTTCATGCGGCGAATATACTGGCGGGATTTCCGGTCCGCCAGATTCGTAACGGTACAGGTATTTATAATATATACATCGGCTGCTTCCTCTTCCCCTACGATTTCATAGCCCCGGGCGGCAAACTGCTCCTTCATGGCTTCGGTTTCGTATTGGTTGACCTTGCAGCCGAGGGTGTGAAATGCTGCTTTTCTCAAATTACGAGTCCTTTCAAATTTTATGTAAATTTATATGGGTTTACTTATATTTATCCAGCTGTGCCTCTACATCAGGCATCTTTTTAACTACCGGATTTCTCGTTATTTCTCCGCGGAAAACTACCATGTCGATGTTTCTGAGGGCTTCCAGATTTTCAAGAGGATTTTTCGTCGTGACTACAAAATCCGCCGATTTCCCCGGTTCTATGCTGCCGGTAATATTGCCCACTCCCGCAAGCTCCGCGTTTCGTTTGGTGGCGGTATAAAGGGCAAAGGCGTTGGAAACCCCGCAGTATTTATGGAAATAGTTCAGCTCCCGCCACATATCGTAATGGGTGATGTAAGGGCAGCCCGTATCGGTTCCAAGCCCCACCGGAATTCCATTTGCAAGGCAGGCTTTGGCACAGTCCAGAATCCCCTCAAAGACGATCTTTCCGTTATATTGCGCAACCTCGGTTATATGGGTGGTTTCCCGATCAAATTCGGCAAATGGCAGCGCAGGAGAAATCGTAGCAACTAGGAACGCGCCTTTTTCTTTGAAAAGCGCGATCATCTCTTCGTCCGGCTTCGCGCCGTGTTCGATGGAATCTACGCCGTTTTCAAGGGCGCATTTTACGCCCTCCGGACTTTCCACATGTGCCGCCACCTTAAATCCCAGCTTGTGAGCCTCATCGCAGGCAGCTTTTACGTATTCCGGAGGCATTTTCAGTTCCCCCGGCTCCCCCTTGACCTTTGCGTCGAGAACGCCGCCGGTAATCATCAGCTTAATCCAGTCCGGCTTTCCCTCTGCGATTTTCTTTACATACTCTGCGGCTTCCTGGGGGCTATTCGCCACATAAGCCAGCGAATGTGCCATGTGACCGCCCTCTACGGAAACTGCCATGTCGGAGGCGAGGATTCGCGGACCCACCAGCTCTTTTTTATTGATCCTGTCCCGAATCTGCGAGTCAAAATTCGCCACGCCGCCTGATGTACGAATCGTCGTAACACCGCTTAACAGCTGGGTCTTCGCCGCGTCAGCGCAGATTTTGATTCCTATTTTTCTGAAAAGCCCATTTGAGGTAATCAGCTTTACCAATTTAACCGGGTCCGACTCCTTTTTCTTCGGCTTTCCGCTTGAGGGAAGATGAAGATGAAGATTGATCAGCCCGGGCATAATATATTTGCCCTTCAGGTCTATTTTTTCATAGCCGGAAAGCGCCTCAAACGCCTCAGCACTTATAATTTTTTCGATTTTCTCCCCGTCTGTAAGGATTACCTTTCCTGCCATAGGCTCCATGTTTTCCGAACCGTCGAGAATCATTCCGTTTATGTAAGCATATTTCATGGTGTTCCAGCTCCTCCCGCAAAGCTCTGTCCGGCAGCTCGCCGGGCAAAGAAATTCTACAATTATTATACTAAAATTCTGCCCGGAAGTCCATCATCATTTGCCTGTCATGAAAAACTGTCCTAAAAAACAAAGCAGCCTATTGGGGTAAGCTGCTCCGTTTAACCGTATGGATCTGCAATCTATTTAATCGCCGCGAAAGCCGTCTCCAGCGCCGCAATCAGGTCGTCGGCGTCTTCAATACCGATGGAAAGCCGTATCGTGGTTTCCTTGATTCCCTGTTCCGCCAGTTCTTCCGGGGTAAGCTGGGCGTGGGTGGTGCTTGCCGGGTGAATGACCAGAGATTTTACATCGGCAACGTTTGCAAGGAGCGAGAAGATGGGCAGATTGTCGATGAATTTTTGCGCGTCGGCTGCGCTGCCCTTAATATCAAAGGTAAAGATAGAGCCTGCGCCGTTCGGGAAATATCTTTCGTAGAGCGCGTGGCTCGGATCACTCGGAAGGGACGGATGGTGAACCGCCTCAACCTGAGGGTGATTATCCAGATATTCCACGATTTTCAGGGCGTTAGCCACGTGCTGCTTTACTCGGAGGGAAAGGGTTTCCAGTCCCTGCAAGAAGATGAAGGCATGGAACGGGGAAAGGGTCGCGCCGGTATCTCGCAGGAGAATAGCCCTGATATAGGTCGCAAAGGCTGCCGGACCTGCCGCCTCGGCAAAGGAAACCCCGTGATAGCTTGGATTCGGATCGGAAATCCAAGGATATTTTCCGGACGCCTTCCAGTCAAAAGTGCCGCCGTCCACAATCACGCCGCCGATGGCAGTTCCGTGACCGCCGATAAATTTGGTTGCGGAATGTACCACAATGTCTGCGCCGTGTTCAATGGGACGAAGCAGATATGGGGTGGCGAAGGTGGAATCCACTACCAGCGGAATGCCGTGCTTATGAGCAAGCTCTGCCAGGGCTTCGATGTCGATGATATTGGAATTCGGGTTACCCAGGGTTTCGATATAAATCGCCTTGGTGTTTTCCTGAATCGCAGCCTCGAATGCCCCTTCCTCTTCCGGATCAACGAAGGTTGCCGTAATGCCGGAGGTCAGCGGAAGGGTGTGAGCCAAGAGGTTATAGGTTCCGCCGTAGATGGTCTTGGAAGCCACGATATGCTCTCCGGTGCGGGCAAGGGCGCCGATGGTGTAATGGATAGCCGCCGCGCCGGAGGCTGTTGCCAGTGCCGCCACGCCGCCCTCCAGCGCCGCGATTCTCTGCTCGAAAATATCCTGAGTCGGGTTGGTAAGTCTGCCGTAGATATTGCCTGCGTCCTTCAGGCTGAAACGGTCCGCCGCATGCTGAGCATTATGGAACACGTAAGATGTGCTTGCGTAGATGGGAACCGCTCTCGCGTCCGTTACCGGGTCCGCCTGTTCCTGTCCGATATGTAATTGCTTCGTTTCGAAGCTCCAGTTTTTCGAATTTCTGATATCTGCCATTTGTTTTCCTCCTCGTATATTCTTTGTTTTATTTCTGTATTTGTCCTATGAGGTTTGCCCTCTCTATTTCTTATGTGCCTATTATAGCCCCCGGGCTTTTCCTTGTCCAATACAGCAATCAAATATCCGGTTATAGACTCAATCTATATCTAAGCTGCTATCATAGCAAGCATAAAAAATCCCCGGCACACAAATGATATCCCGGAGATAAATTTTCTTACACGCAGAATATTCAAATTTTGTCCATTCAAATTTTGTCTTTATACAAGTCATAAGGCGTAATCTGGTAAACATAGTAGTTCAGCCAGTTGGAGAAGAGCAGGTTCGCGCAGCTCCTCCATGTTGCCCTCGGCGACCGCGTCGGATCGTCTTCCGGAAAATAATTCTCCGGAACGCGGGTATTCGCGTCTTTTTTGATGTCTCTGAAATATTCCTTGGAAAGGGTATTCGGGTCGTACTCCGGATGCCCCGTGACGAAAATCCGGCTGTTTTCCTTGTCCAAAATCAAGAAAGCCCCTGCCTTGTCTGACTCTGCCATAATTTTCAGCTGGTGATGCTTTCGAATATCTTCTGTCTTAACTCCCGTGTGTCTGGAATGTGGTACATAGAAAACATCGTCAAAGCCTCTGATAATCTCCTCATCATCGGAAAGCAGTTCGTGCCTGAATATGCCCGAAAGCTTCTGATTAAAATCATATTTTTCGATTCCGTAATGATAGTAAAGCCCCGCCTGTGCCGCCCAGCAAATAAACATTGCCGAGGTTACATGGGTTTTGCTCCACTCCATGATATCTGTAATTTCGTCCCAATAGTCTACCTCCTCAAACTCCAGCTTTTCCACCGGAGCGCCGGTAATAATCATGCCGTCGAAGTAGTCGTGCTTGATCTCCGAATAGGACTTATAGAATCTTTGCAGATAATCGTCGGTGGAATTCTTGTACTCGTGGGAATCCATGCGAATAAATGTAATTTCCACCTGAAGCGGTGAGTTGGAAAGCAGTCTCAGAAGCTGCAGCTCCGTATGCTCCTTTTCCGGCATAATATTGACAACAGCGATTTTCAGCTGTCTGATATCCTGACTTGCCGCCCGGTCCTCCGCCATGACGAAGATATTTTCTTTGTTCAGCTTCTGCACCACCGGCATTTGTTCGTTAATTCTGATTGGCATTTCGGTCACTCTCCTCATCTATGTGTAAATATTTTTTTATTTCTCTAATATATAGCTCGCCGATTTTGCTCAGGGTCGCGTCTTTCCTTGTGATATAGCCGATTTCCATGCGGCTGCTCTCGTCCACCGAATCCGCCTTGAACGGCACCGCCAGATAGTCGTCTCCGTTCAGCTCCTCGCAGATAATGCCGGAGCAAAGGGTATAGCCGTTCAGCCCGATCATCAGATTCAGCATGGTGGCGCGGTCGCAGGCTTTGATAATCCGCGTGTACTCCTTTGTGCTGAGAATTTCCTCCGCAAAGTAAAAGGAGCTGGAATCCCCCTGCTCGAAGGACAGGCAAGGATAAGCCTCCAGTTGCGCAAAGGAAATTTCCTTCTCGTTTGCCAGCGGATGTCCGGACCAAAGATAAACATAGGTCTGACACTCAAACAGGTGATGAAAAACCAAGTTTCCCGCCCGAAGCAGCTTATTGATGGCAGCTTGGTTAAAGTCGCTGAGATAAAGGATCCCGATTTCGCTGCGCATACCGCTGACGTCTGCGATCACGTCCCGGGTCTTCGTCTCCCTGATGGCAAACTCATACCTCGATGTGTCAAAGCCCTTTACAAGCTCCACAAAAGCCTTTACCGCGAAGGAATAATGCTGTGTCGACACGCCGAATTTTCTTTTGATATTCGAAGCCTTGCCGTACTTTTCCATCATCGACTCATATTGACTGTAGAGCTGCCGGGCATAGGAAATAAACTCCGCTCCGTCCGGTGTCAGGGATACCCCTCTGCCGCTGCGGTGAAAAATTCTTATGCCCACTTCCTTTTCCAATTCCCGGAGCGCGCTGGAAAGGGACGGCTGGGAAACATACAAAATCTCCGCCGCCTTGTTAAGGGAGCCGCATTCTGCAATGGTAATGGCATAATTTAGCTGCTGTAATGTCATGTTCGCCTCTCCTTTCCGCCCTCAATTATATCCTTATTCTTGTGCGTTGCCAATAGTTTTCTGCAACATTTCACGCCGTTTTCACTCTTTTTTTGTTCATTTTAACAAAGCCCTGTGTTTTCCGCATAACTCACAGACCGATGGAATATCCTTTACGGAAGAGTCTCTGGCTTTTCGGATTGGAGTATCCTTATGAAAAAAACGGATTTTTTTCTCACCGTCTTTCTTGTTTTTTTAATGGGTTCCGGCGTTCTTTGGGGAGTCGGTCCTTGCCTGGGAAAAGTCCCGAGTTTTTCCCACGGCGGCGTCAGCTTTGCCGCTTCCGAGCCTTCCCGCCTGCTTCTCGACAGACGGGAAACGGTGGAAATTCCCATCATCATGTATCACGGCATCACGGGATCCGGCGGCAAGGAAAGCGAGTATTTTATCAGCGCCGATCGTTTCGAAAGGGATTTGAAATGGTATCGGGACAAAGGCTACACAACGATTCTCCCCTCCCAGCTATACGCCTATGTTTCGGAGGGTGCCCGGCTTCCCTCAAAGCCCATTCTGCTGACCTTTGACGACGGTTATTGCAATAACTACACCTACGCCTTTCCCCTGCTTCAAAAGTACAATCGAAAAGCGGTAATTTCCATTATCGGCTCCGATTCCGATATTTCCTCGGAGGACATCTATCGGGTTCCCGCAAGCTGCAATCTTTCCTGGGGCGAAATTGCGCTGATGGCAAAATCCGGTCTGGTGGAGTTTGGAAATCATACCTATAATCTGCATCGCATTGCGGAGGGGCGCAAGGGTGCAGATCAAAAGACCGGCGAGTCTTTGGAAGCCTATCACAAGATTCTGATTGCGGATATCGCAAAAAATCAGGAAAAAATACGGTTGGCAACCGGCAGCGCACCTCTGATGTTCGCTTGGCCCTACGGGGCTTACCCTGCGGACGGTAACGGGGACGTCGCCCTGAAAGAAGCCGGAATTCTCATGTCCGTAAATTCCTATCAGCATATTTCTACCGTCGAACAGGGAAACCCGGACAGTCTGTTCGGACTGGGTCGCTATCTCAGAACGCCGGACTTTGACCTTGAAATTTTGGAAAACGCCGATTCTTGACTGCAAAACACTGATTTTTCACCGCAAATCTTGCAAGAATGATTGATTTATGCTATAATCGTGCATAATAATGAGATTAACAGGGAGGTTCACAAATGATAACAGGAAAAAAAGATCGTGGTAATGTTGATGTCAGCGTAACGGTAGATGTTTCGAAAATCGTAAGAAACGCCGCTATCGCGGGAGTTTTGATCGTAGGTATCGTCTTCGGATGCAGCACTTACAAGAAGCTGCTGGAGTGGGAGGACTGCGATTGTAGCTGCCCGGACGAGGAATAGAAAATCGCAGCAGCCGCTCAGTCGGCAGTTCCTTTTCCAATCAAGCGCACAAGCAAAGGCTTGCCTCGGCAGATATTTGTCGGCGGCAAGCTTTTTTGTTAAATGAGTTGACTCTGCATTGCAAACAGCATATAATATATATGCAATAGATGTGAAAGGAGTTGAGATATATGGCTACAACAAATTTCAGTGTTCGCATGGACAGTGATATTAAAAAGCAGTGCGAAGCGCTTTACAGTGAGCTGGGCATGAATCTCACCACTGCGATTAATGTATTTCTTCGGCAATCTCTCCGTGTCGGCGGTCTGCCTTTTGATGTTCGCGTGCAGCAGCCGAACAAGGAAACAATTGCCGCAATGCTTGAAGCGGAACGCATAGCCCGCGATTCTTCCGTTAAACGCTACTCCGATGTTGAGGCAGCGTTAAAAGCGCTAAAAGAATGAACCATTTAGATATCACTTGGACGAATCAATTCAAAAAAGATTATAAGCTTGCAATGAAGCGCAATCTTAACATCGAACTTTTAGATGATATCGTCCGCAAGCTGGCAGCCTGCGAACAACTGCCGAAAAAAAATAAAGACCATGCACTGACAGGGAACTGGATTGGGCACCGCGAATGTCACATACAACCTGACTGGTTACTAATTTACAAGGTTGAAAGCGATTTGCTCATCTTGACTCTGACAAGGAC
>CAVHEY010000047.1:0-10635 GCA_963635155.1 Bacteroides stercoris | reverse complement strand
TCGCCGCTACAGCGAATATATTCAGGAGGGGGCAGATCTGCCGGCATATGTAGAAACCACCTTCAAAAACGATGAAAAGGGGGATCCGCTGGTAACAAAAGATGGACTGATTGCCCTTGGGGTTATGACCGGAAAGCAATACGATGACCTTAAGGATATGACCCAGAAGATCACACAGATTGTTGCCGATGATCTGAAGGAAAAGGGCCTCGTGCTTTACGACATCAAATTTGAATTCGGTTATGATGCAGCCGGAGAAGTAATCCTTATCGATGAAATTGCATCGGGTAACATGAGAGTATATAAAGATGGGGAATACATTGATCCCATGACTCTTTCCAAGCTGTTCTTTGCTTAATATATCCAAACGATGCAAGTAAGAATTACGGAGGTAGAACTTTGGGTGGTTTTTTTGGAGCAACGTCCGGGCGCGATGTTGTTTTAGACGTATTTTTCGGGGTGGATTATCATTCTCATCTGGGTACCAGAAGGGCAGGCATGGCGGCGGTGAATGAAAGCACAGGCTTTCAGAGAGAGATCCATAACATTGAAAATTCACCGTTTCGTACAAAATTTGAAGGCATTACAAATGATATGTCCGGTAACGCCTGTATCGGCTGCATCAGCGACAGCGATCCCCAGCCCATGCTGATCCGTTCCAATCTAGGAACTTATGCCATCACGACCATCGGCATCATCAATAACGCAGAGGCTTTGGCGAATCAGTTCCTGTCCCTCAGCGGAGGGCATTTTGACGTAATGACCGGCGGCAAGGTAAATTCCACCGAGCTGGTGGCTGCGATGATCAACCAGAAAAGCGATTTCGTGGAAGGCATAAAATTTGCGCAGAACGTCATAGAGGGCACGGCTTCCATATTGATATTAAAGGCGGACGGAAGCCTGATCGCTGCCCGGGACAAGCTGGGCAGACTCCCGATTCTTATCGGAAAGGACCGGGAGGGCTACTGCGTTTCCTTTGAATCCTTTGCCTATAAGAAGCTGGGCTATGAAGACGCCAAAGAACTGGGGCCGGGAGAGATCGTCAGGATCACCCCCGATAGCATAGAAATCCTTGCAGAGCCGGGAAAAGAAATGCGGATATGCGCCTTTCTCTGGACCTATTACGGCTATCCGAATTCCTGCTACGAAGGAGTAAATGTGGAGGTCATGCGGTATCGCAACGGCGAGATACTTGCAGAGCAGGACAAGAAAAACGGAAGTGCAAGGGACATTGACTATGTAAGCGGCGTGCCGGATTCGGGAACCCCTCATGCCATAGGCTATGCCAATCACAGCAGCATTCCCTTTGCAAGACCCTTCATAAAGTATACGCCGACCTGGCCGCGAAGCTTTATGCCGCAAAATCAAAACCAGCGTGATCATGTGGCAAAGATGAAGCTGGTGCCGGTGCATGACCTGATTCAGGACAAGAAGCTTTTGCTGGTAGACGACAGCATCGTAAGAGGCACCCAACTCAAAGGGACGGTGGACTTTTTATATGCAAACGGGGCGAAGGAAGTGCATATGCGCTCTGCCTGTCCTCCCATCATGTACGGATGCAAATTCCTTAACTTTTCCAGGAACGCTTCCGATATGGAGCTGATCGCCCGCAGAACCGTCATCGAGCTGGAGGGAGAAGAAGGGGAAACCTATTTGGAAGAGTACAGCGACGGAAATACCCGGCGGGGAAAGGCTCTGCGAAAGGCAATCAGCGAAAAGCTTCACTTTGATTCCCTGGATTATCAGACCCTTGATGGGATCATAAAGGCGATCGGTATCGAGCCATGCAAAATTTGCACCTATTGCTGGAACGGAAAGGAGTAGACCCATGAAAAATTCAAAGTCTGACAGCTATGCTGCGGCGGGAGTGGACATAACGGCAGGCTACCGAGCCGTGGAACTGATGAAGGAGCATGTTGCGAAAACCATGACCGGCGGCGTGCTTTCGGGGATAGGCGGATTTGGCGGCTTGTTTGAGCTTGACATTACCGGTATGTCGAAGCCGGTGCTGGTAAGCGGCACCGACGGTGTGGGCACAAAGCTGAAGCTGGCGTTTCTCATGGACAGGCACGATACCGTGGGCATCGATTGCGTGGCCATGTGTGTAAATGACATCATTTGCTGCGGGGCAAAGCCATTATTCTTTCTCGACTACATCGCCTGCGGCAAAAATTTTCCTGAGAAAATCGCAGACATCGTAAAGGGCGTCGCGGAGGGCTGCGTGCAGGCAGGCTGCGCCCTTATCGGGGGAGAGACCGCGGAAATGCCGGGATTCTATCCCGAAGAGGAATACGACCTTGCCGGATTTTCGGTAGGTGCCGTGGATAAGGACAAAATTTTAAGAAACGAGAAGGTGAGGGAGGGTGATGTGATGATCGCCCTTCCCTCCGGCGGCGTTCACTCAAACGGCTTTTCCCTTGTGCGCAAGGTATTTGACGTAGAAAGGGAAGACATCAAGACCCCTGTCCGGGAGCTTGGCGGAAGGTCCATAGGGGAAACACTTCTGACCCCTACAAGAATCTATGTAAAGCCGGTACTGGCGCTGCTGGAGCAGGTTCCCGTAAAGGCAATCTCCCATATTACCGGCGGCGGATTTTATGAGAATATCCCGCGCAGTATACCGAAGGGATTTGCCGCTAAAATCAGGAAAGAGGATATACGGGTGCTGCCGATATTCAAGCTGATCGCAGAAAGGGGAAACATTCCGGAAAGGGATATGTTTAACACCTTCAATATGGGAGTAGGCATGAGCATCGTAACAGACAGAGGCGATGCGGACAGAGCCTTGGAAATACTCCGGGCAGAGGGGGAAGATGCTTATATCATCGGTGAGATCGTAAGATCCGAAGAAGGAATCATTTTGATCTGATCAAAGGAGGGACAGATTTGGCAGCTGCAAAAATCAGAATCGCCGTGCTGGTGTCCGGAGGCGGTACAAACCTTCAGGCTATTCTGGACGCCCAGAAGAGCGGCATCATAAACAGCGGAGAAGTCGTGCTGGTGATCTCCTCAAAGGAAAAGGCATTTGCCTTAGCGCGGGCACAGGAGGCAGGCATAAAGACAGAGGTCCTAGAGCCTGCCCATTACCCGACTCAGAGGGCATTTGAGGCAAGATTAAAAGCCCTCTTGGAGGAAAATGCAATCCGGCTCATCGTGCTGGCAGGATTCATGACAATCCTCAGCGGGGATTTTACCAGAGATTATCCGAAACGCATCATCAATGTCCACCCCTCCCTGATCCCTTCCTTTTGCGGAAAGGGCTTTTACGGATTAAAGGTTCACGAAGCGGCGCTGGCGTGCGGCGTGAAGGTCACAGGGGCTACCGTCCATTTTGTCAATGAGATTCCCGACGGCGGGGAGATCCTTTTACAGAAGGCGGTTGAAGTCGATGAGGGAGAAACCCCAAAGTCCTTGCAACAGAAGGTCATGCGCAGGGCAGAGTGGATTATTTTGCCCGAGGCAGTAGAAAGCGTGGCTGCCGAATTGTCAAGGAAGGAAGGAAATCACAGTGAATGTGTATAAGATAAGCGATATAGGGGAGCGAATAAGAGAGAATGAATATGTAGGCAGGGGGATCGTGATCGGAAAGACGGCAAGTGGAAATAAGGCGGTATGTGCGTATTTCATCATGGGAAGAAGCCAAAACAGCCGCAATCGGGTATTTGCGGAAAGAGACGGGGAGCTTTATACGGAGCCCTTTGACCCATCAAAGGTGGAAGACCCTTCCCTCATCATTTACAGAGCCGTGGCAGCCGTGAAAAATAAGCTCATCGTTACAAACGGAGATCAGACGGAGACCATAGATGCGTTTCTATCCCAAGGCAAGACCTTTGAGCAGGCATTGGAGACCCGGGAATTTGAACCGGACAGACCAAATTTCACTCCCCGGATAAGCGGAATCATAAACTTTGAAAAACATGACTTTACCTACAAGATGAGCATTTTGAAGAGCATGGACGATAGCGGAAGTGCATGTGCAAGATATACCTTTTCCTATCCTTCCCTTTCGGGGCTGGGACATTTTATCCATACCTACGCAGGTAGCGGAGATCCCCGGCACACCTTCCAAGGGGAACCGGAGCGAATCCGGATACCGGATGACATCGACGAATTTACCAATGGTCTGTGGGAAAATCTCAATGCAGAAAATAAAATTTCGCTCTATGTGCGTTACACGGAGCTGAGCGGCGGGAAATATGAGACCCGCCTCATCAATAAGAACTTGCAGCCCATATCAGCCATGTAAGGAAGGTCAGATAGGAAAACAAGGAGAGGAAAATGAAAGAATTTGAATTGAAATACGGCTGCAACCCAAATCAGAAGCCTTCCGGAATCTTTATGGAGGACGGGAGCGAGCTGCCCATCGAAATCTTAAACGGCAGACCGGGATATATCAATTTCCTGGACGCTTTCAACTCCTGGCAGCTGGTGAAGGAACTAAAGGAGGCAACCGGTATGCCGGCGGCGGCTTCCTTTAAGCACGTGAGTCCGACCTCGGCGGCTATTGGCAGAGTCCTGCCGGAAAGGCTGAAAAAAGCCTGTTTTGCAGATGATATAGAGGGACTTGATGATTCGCCATTGGCATGTGCCTACGCAAGAGCAAGGGGGACCGACCGTCTCTGCTCCTTTGGGGACTTTGCAGCCCTTTCGGATACCTGCGACAGGGTAACCGCGGAGCTGATAAAGCGGGAGGTGTCCGACGGGGTGATCGCGCCCGCCTATACTCCTGAGGCGCTGGAGATACTAAAGAGCAAGAAAAACGGAAGCTATACCATCATAGAGATGGATCCGGATTACGTGCCTCGGGAAACCGAGCGCAAGCAGGTCTATGGCATCACCTTTGAGCAGGGCAGAAATAACTGCAAAATCGATGAGTCTCTGCTTAGGAATATCGTCACAGAAAACAAGAAGCTTCCGGACAGCGCCCGTACAGACCTGATCGTCGCCCTCCTTACCTTGAAATATACCCAGTCAAATTCCGTATGCTATGCCATTGACGGACAGGCGATAGGCGTAGGGGCGGGGCAGCAGTCCCGGATACACTGCACCCGGCTTGCAGGGGGAAAAGCAGACACCTGGCACCTCAGGCAGCACGAAAAGGTCCTGCGCCTGCCCTTTTTACCGGAGCTGAAAAGAGCGGAACGGGATAATGTAATCGACGGCTATATCAACAAAAATGAAGAGGACGTATGTGCAGAGGGCGTATGGCAAAGGTATTTTACCGCAAGACCCGAAGGGCTTACGACGGAGGAGATAAAGGCATACCTGTCCGAAATTTCCGGAGTGGCTCTTGCTTCCGACGCCTTCTTTCCCTTTAGCGATAATATCGAAAGGGCGAAGAGGAGCGGCGTTTCTTATGTGGCAGAGCCGGGAGGTTCCATCAGGGACCGGGCTGTCATCGATTGCTGCGACAAATACGGCATGGTAATGGCATTTACAGGCATGAGGCTATTTCACCATTGAGATTTGCCGGTATTTGCCGGGCAAAAGGCTGATATTAGATGAAACAGAGAAAAGCAGGAGGAGAGATTGGAAATGAAGGTAATGGTTATAGGCGGCGGCGGTCGTGAGCATGCCATCATCAAGAAGCTAAAGGAAAACAGAGAAATATCCCGGATTTATGCCCTGCCGGGAAACGGCGGCATCGCTCGGGACGCAGAGTGCGTAAAGATCGATGCCAAGGATATAGACGGCATGGTAGACTTTGCAAGAGCAGAGAAGATAGATTTTGCGGTGGTGGCGCCGGACGATCCCCTTGTACTGGGGGCGGTAGACGCACTGGAAGCTGCAGGAGTTTCCTGCTTCGGTCCCCGAAAAAATGCGGCGGTGATTGAAGGAAGCAAGGTCTTTGCCAAGAACCTGATGAAAAAGTACGGGATACCCACGGCTGCCTACGAAGTATTTGACAATATGGAAGAAGCCCTCAGGTATCTGGATCGGGCAGCAATCCCCGTTGTGGTAAAGGCAGAGGGACTGGCTCTGGGAAAGGGCGTTGTGATTGCAGAGACCCGGGAGGACGCAAAGGCGGCGGTACGGGCGGCAATGGAAGAGCGAATATTCGGAGAAAGCGGAAGCCGCATCGTGATCGAGGAATTTCTTACGGGACCGGAGGTGTCGGTGCTTTCCTTTACCGACGGAAAAACCCTTGTGCCCATGATCTCCTCCCAGGACCACAAGCGGGCTCTTGACGGGGATAAGGGTCCGAATACCGGGGGCATGGGTACCGTGGCTCCCAATCCCTACTACACGGCGGATATTGCCGAAGAATGTATGCAGAAAATATTTTTGCCTACGGTGCGGGCGATGGAGAAGGAAGGAAGACCTTTCAAGGGCTGTCTCTACTTCGGACTCATGCTCACTCCTGACGGACCAAAGGTAATCGAATATAACTGCCGTTTCGGCGATCCGGAGACCCAGGTGGTGCTTCCGCTGCTGGAAAGCGACTTGTTTACGATCATGAAAGCCGTGTCAAGGGAAACCCTTTCGGAATGTGAGGTAAAATTCAGCGACAAAGCGGCTTGCTGCGTAATCCTGGCATCGGAGGGATATCCGAAAAAGTATGAAAAGGGCTTTGAAATAAAAATAGACAGCCTTTCGGAAAATGCGGAGGTATATGTGGCGGGCGCAAGGCTTGCAGGGGAGAAATTATGGACGGACGGAGGAAGAGTGCTGGGGGTAACGGCTGCGGCGGATACCCTGAAAGAAGCCATAGAGAGCGCCTACGAAAATGTGAATCGGGTTTCCTTTGAAAATGCCTTTTATCGTCGGGACATCGGAAGACGCGCCTTGGCTGCGGAAGGGAGTGGAAAATAATGGTCTACAGAGTTTACGTGGAAAAGAAAAAAGAGCTTGCAAATGAAGCAAGGGCGCTTTTCAATGATATCCATACCTTGCTTGGCATAGATGCGCTGGAAGAGCTTCGGCTGATTAACCGCTACGATGTGGAAAATATCGATAGAGATTTGTTTGAATCTGCCAAGAAAACCGTGTTCTCGGAACCTCAGCTTGACCTCGTTACGGACTGCCTGGATACCGACGGCTACAGCGTGTTTGCCGTGGAATACTTGCCGGGGCAGTTTGATCAGAGAGCGGATTCCGCGGCGCAGTGCATACAGATTCTTTCTCAGGGGGAAAGACCTGCCGTGAGAACCGCAAGGGTATATTTGCTCAAGGGAAAGCTTACGGAAAAGGAAATCGCAAGGATCAAAGGCTACGTGATCAACCCTGTGGAAGCAAGAGAAGCCTCCCTCGATACCTTTGAGACTCTGGCCATGCACTATGAGGTACCGGACAGGGTCGAGACCATCGACGGCTTTACTTCCATGACCGAGACGGAGCTGGCGGAGTTTATCGAGGAAAGAGGTCTTGCTATGGACATCGATGATGTGAAGTTTTGCCAAAAATACTTCAGGGAAGAAGACCGTCAGCCCACGATTACCGAGATAAAGATGATCGACACCTACTGGTCGGATCATTGCAGACATACCACATTTTTAACTACCATAGACAGCATTTCCTTCGAAGACGAGCTGCTTAAGCATGCCTACGAGGAATATCTGGCGGTAAGGCGCAAGCTGGGAAGGACAAAGCCCATAAATCTGATGGACATGGCTACCATCGTCACCAAATATCTGAAGGCAAAGGGAAAGCTAAAGAATTTGGACGAATCGGAGGAAATAAACGCCTGTACGGTTAAGATCAAGGTAGAGACAGAAGAAGGCGAGGAAGACTGGCTGCTGCTTTTTAAGAACGAGACCCATAATCATCCCACGGAGATCGAGCCCTTTGGAGGTGCGGCTACCTGCGTGGGCGGAGCGATTCGGGACCCGCTTTCCGGACGGGCTTATGTATATGGGGCGATGCGCATCACCGGAGCGGCGGATCCGCTGAAAAGGGTAGCGGACACCCTGCCGGGAAAGCTCCCGCAAAGGAAGCTGATTGCTACGGCGGCGGCAGGCTATTCCTCCTACGGAAATCAGATCGGACTGGCAACCGGTCAGGTGGACGAGATCTATCATGAGGGGTATGTTGCCAAGCATATGGAGATCGGCGCCGTAATCGGTGCGGCTCCGGCAGAAAATGTCCGCAGAGAACGCCCTCAGCCGGGAGATCTGGTGATCCTTCTCGGGGGCAGGACGGGAAGAGACGGCTGCGGAGGCGCTACGGGTTCTTCCAAATCCCATAACCTGCAATCCCTTGAAAGCTGCGGCGCGGAGGTGCAAAAGGGGAATGCCCCGGAGGAAAGAAAGCTTCAAAGGCTCTTTCGAAAGGGCGAAGCCGCGCGGCTTATAAAGCGCTGTAACGATTTCGGCGCAGGAGGCGTGTCGGTAGCCATAGGAGAACTGGCTGATGGACTTTCCATCGACCTTGATGCGGTACCGAAGAAGTACGAGGGTCTTGACGGAACGGAGCTTGCCATCAGCGAATCCCAGGAAAGAATGGCGGTGGTGGTAGAGGCAAAGGACGCGGCTCGTTTCTGCGGGCTTGCCAACGAGGAAAATCTGGAGGCTACCATCGTCGCCCGGGTAACGGAGGAGCCGCGGCTGGTGATGGACTGGAAGGGAAGACGGATCGTCGACCTTTCCCGTGCATTTTTAGATTCCAACGGCGCCGAAAAGCATATCCGCATCACACCGGCGGCGCCAAAATGCCATAAAAAGGAAATAGAAGGCAACTTTACGGAAGAGTTTTTAAAACTTGCAGGGGATCTGAATGTATGCTCCAAGCGGGGGCTTTCGGAGCGATTCGACTCCACCATAGGCGCCGGAACGGTGTTGATGCCCTTCGGAGGGAAACATCAGCTTACGCCGGCGCAGGCAATGGTTCACAAGATCGCAAGGGAAAAGGGAGATACCGGGACCTGCTCCCTTATGGCATGGGGGTATAATCCGTTTATTTCGGAGCAGAGCCCCTATCATGGCGCTTATCTTGCGGTGGTAGAGTCCGTTTCAAAGCTCATCGCCGCAGGGGCAGGCTTTGAAGAGGTCTACCTGACCTTCCAGGAATACTTTGAAAAACCCATGAGGGACGGCAGGCGCTGGGGGAAGCCTTTGGCGGCTTTGCTGGGGGCATTTCAGGCGCAGAAGGATCTGGAAATCGCGGCGATCGGCGGCAAGGATTCCATGAGCGGCACCTTTGAAAACATCGATGTACCGCCGACGCTGGTTTCCTTTGCGGTTACCACCGAAAACATCGGAAATATCCTGTCGGGAGAATTCAAGGCTCCGGGACATCGGGTGATGCTGATAAGACCGGAGTACGATGGGAATGGTCTGCCGAAGCCGGAATCCTTAAGGGCGGTCTTCGAGCATGTACACGAACTTACGAAAAGGGGCAAAGCCTGCGCAGTGTATACGCCTACCTACGGCGGAGTGGCAGAGGCAGTCATGAAGATGTGCTTCGGAAACGGCGTGGGCTTCCGGTTTAAGGAGGAACTTTCTCTTGATGACATCTTCGGATATTGCTACGGGGCTTTTATCATCGAACTGGCACCCATGGCAGCGGTGGGAATGACGGATAAGGGGATAAAACTGCTGGAGCTGGGAGAAACCCTTTCGGCACAGGAAATCCGCTACGGAAACGACAGAATATCACTGGACAGGCTTCTGTCGATATATGAAGATAAGCTGGAAACCGTATATCCCTGCAATAGTAAGGTCGAAGCCGGCGAAATACCGGTGATCGCATATAAAGCAGGGGAGAGAAAAGCACCGCTGATCAAAAGTGCCCGACCAAAAGCATTGATACCGGTATTCCCGGGAACAAATTGTGAATACGACTCGGCAAAGGCCTTGACGGCGGCAGGGGCAGACGCAAAGATCGTCGTAATCAATAATCTTACCGCTGAGGGCATCGCCCGCTCGGTGGAAAATTTCGCAAAGGAGCTGAAGAACACCCAGATGGTATTTATTCCCGGCGGCTTTTCGGGTGGAGACGAGCCTGACGGTTCCGGAAAGTTTATCACCGCATTTTTCCGAAACGCAGGGGTACGGGAAGAGGTCATGAAGCTGCTTAAGGAAAGAGACGGACTGATGTGCGGCATCTGCAACGGATTCCAAGCCTTGATAAAGCTGGGACTGGTGCCTTACGGCGAAATCCGGGATATGGACGAAAGCTGTCCGACCCTTACCTACAATCTGATCGGAAGACATCAGTCGAGGCTGGTGCGCACGAGGATCGCCTCAAACAAGTCTCCTTGGCTTGCAAAAACCCAAGTCGGAGAGATCTATACCGTGCCGATTTCCCATGGCGAGGGCAGGTTTATGGCTGGCGATGATGTTCTGAAGAGCCTGATAGAAAACGGTCAGATCGCCACACAGTATGTGGACCTTGAGGGAAGACCCACGGCGGATATTCCTTTCAATCCAAACGGTTCGGTATGGGCCATAGAGGGCATCACGTCGCCGGACGGCAGGGTGCTGGGCAAGATGGGACATTCGGAACGTATCGGAAGGGGACTTTACAAGAATGTTGAGGGCGCTTACGATATGCAGATGTTCGAATCGGCAGTAGCGTATTTTAAGTAAGGCGAAAACGAGCGAAAACGAACGAAACAAAACGAACGAAATTCGGAAAACCGGAATTTTTCATTGACACGGGCGTAGCAATGTGCTAAAATGCAAGACAAAAGAAATC
>CAVHEY010000046.1:0-10643 GCA_963635155.1 Bacteroides stercoris | reverse complement strand
GGTTGAGAAAGCCGCTAAAAGTTTATATATTCCTGCGGATTTACATAGACCCCGTCTTTGAGCATCTCAAGATGAAGATGGGCAGGCTCAAGAGCTTCAAACAATCCCGCAGAACCCACGCCGCCTATGATCTGCCCCGCCTTTACCGTATCCCCCACTTCTACCATTTCGTTGGTGGAAAGATTTGCATACACGCTGACAAGCCCGCTGCCGTCCGAATGCGTTACTTCGACGGATTTTCCGTAGCGGTCGTCGGTGTAGACTCCGGTGACACAGCCTGCCGCCATGGCAACTACCTGGGTATCCTCCGGCGCCTCGATGTCGATTCCCGAATGGGTCATGTACTGGTCAAGGGTGACCGAGTAAATCAGATGATCCATGGCGTATTCGTTGGTTAAAAGGGCGCTGCTGGATTTTACCGGATTGCCGAACAGGAGCTTATCCCGGGCGGAACCCTCGCCGCTCTTTGCGCTGTCAACCACGGGAACTTTTGCGGAAGCCTCGGAAGAAGCCGTATCCGTCCCGGAAGAAGCTTCGGAAACATTTGCCTTTTTCTCGGCGGTGCTTTTTCCCGCATCTTCGGTATTAACCTTTTCGGAAACGGGAACATTCGCAGCACTGTCGTTAATTTTGTCTATATTGGATTTTATCGTAAAAATCGAAGTAAGGGCGATGACGCAGAAAGCCAAAACCAATGCGAGCTGAACTTTGTCTTTTCCTCTTTTATTTTGTATTTGACGCATAATTTCACCTCCGTATACGCATATTGTTAACAAAAAAATCGATTTTCATACAAAACGCTTCTTGTAATAATTGCAAAATCATATTATACTTAAATATTATTATTAAAAAAGGAGGCAGAGCCATGGGAGAATTAATATTCGCAGCAGAACACGGCAGAAAAATACCGAAAGAAGACAAAATTTTCGGAATCAGTAACAGAGCAAAGCAGAGAATCGCAACGGACGGAAAGGATAAGGTCGTGAACGCTACCATCGGCGCGCTTCTTGACGACGAGGGAGACCTTATCGTCCTTTCATCGGTGAGCGAGGTTTTCCGGAATCTGAAACCTCAGGAATTTGCGGAATACGCACCGATCGCGGGAACGCCGGAGTATAGAGAGGCGGTAAAAAAAGACGCTTTCGGAAGCTACAACCCGAAACGCTTCACCGAAGCGGTGGTAACGCCGGGAGGAACCGGCGCTATAAGAAATACCATTTCCAATTATTCGGACATAGGCGACAAGGTTCTGGTGGCAGACTGGTTCTGGTCGCCCTACGGCACCATCGCCCAGGAAATAGGAAGAACCGTGGAGACCTTTGAACTCTTCGACGACGAGAGAAAATTCAATATAAAAAGCTTTTCGGAGGTAGCAAATTCGCTGCTGGAAAAGCAGGAAAGGCTGGTCGTAATCCTCAACACCCCTGCCCACAATCCGACGGGATATGCCCTTTCGGACGAAGACTGGAAAGCTGTTATGGAATATTTTGAGAAACTGCCGAAAACCAAGAAGATCACGTTGCTGGCGGACATCGCCTACATTGATTTTGCGGGAGACGAAGAAAAATACAGAAGCTTTCTGCCGATTATCGACGAAGCGCCGGAAAACGTGCTGGTGGTCATCGCCCACAGCCTTTCCAAAGCCTATACCCTTTACGGCATGCGCTGCGGAGCCATGATCTGCATGGCGAAAACCGGAGAAATTGCAGAAGAATTCAAGAGAGTTTGCGAGTTTTCTTCAAGAGCCTCATGGTCCAATTGTCCGAGAGCGCCCCAGGTTATCCTTTCAAAGATATTTGCCGACAAGGAGCTTAAGGCAAAGGTGGACGAGGAGCGAAAGGGCTTCAGGGATATGCTGCTCAGAAGGGGCAGAGCCTTTGAAGAAGCCGCGGCGGAAGCAGGGCTTGAAATGGTGCCCTTTGACGCGGGATTCTTTGCATCGGTGCCTTGCGAGGACCCGGACGCGCTTTCCGCGGAGCTGGAAAAGGAGGGAATCTTCCTTGTGCCGCTGGCAAAGGGCGTGAGAGTGTCCGTCGCCTCTATTTCCGAGGAAAAGTGCAGATACATTCCGAAACGCATAAAAGCGTGCCTGAGCAAAATATTGTAAAAATGTTTAAAAACTTTCATGGAGCATATTGACATAACCTCAATGATATGGTAACATCTCAGTGAGAAGGGGATTTGTGGAAAGGAGTGTTATGTAAAATGCCGGAAAGAGAAAGAGACGATCAATTCAGATTTGAGATCTTGAAGCACATCGGAGTTGTCGGCAAGAACGAAAAAGGTTGGTTCAAGGAAATCAACATCGTATCATGGAGAGGCGGGAAACCCAAACTGGACATCAGAGACTGGGAACCGGGTCATGAGCGCATGAGCAGAGGAGTTACCATGCATAAGAGCGAATTACTGAAAACCATGCAGATACTGATGGAACATTACGGCGAGGATTTCAGACAATTCATGGAAAAATCCGAAGCGGCAGCCTCCGACTTGCAGGAAGAACCTATGGCAGAGCTTCAGTGAAGAATTACAAACAAAAAACGCCGCCCCGAACAACGCAAAATGTTCGGGACGGTATTTTTTTGACGATTTTCCCGGGGCGTTAGGCACGCCTTGTCTCGTCTTTGAATAAAAAGGAAATTCCGTATAAGGCAGCAAGTCCCACAACAGCGTAAATGATTCGGGAGACGACCTCCAATTTAACGCCGAAAATGCTCGAAACAAGGTTATAGTTAAAGAAACCGACAAGACCCCAGTTGATTCCGCCGATAATCATCAGAATGAGAATTAGTTTTTTCAAAGTAATCACTCCTTTCGCAATCTATTTTGCCCCAAAACATTTTTTTTATTATGCGTTTATGGTATAATGGTTTCATCAATTGTATCGACGGCGTTGCCGCAAGGTAGAAACCATTGAATCACAGCTTTGGCAACGAAGGGCTGTGGTATAATGGTTTCATACGCCACACGAATATCGTTTGGCAAGGCAGGAACCATTTCATAAAATCGGGGGAAACTATGAAAGTTCAATTAAAAAAAAATTACAGGGGTGAATTTGAGGAAATAACCGTGGAAAAAGGAACTACGCTGGAGGAGCTTTACGCGGGCATGGCGGATCAGCTTCCCTATACCGTGCTTGCCGCAAAGGTAAACAACAAGCTGGTGACTTTGGCGTACAAACTCTACCGCGACTGCAAGATCGAATTTCTCGATATGAGGACCCAGGTTGCAAATCTCATCTATCAAAACAGCCTGAACCTCATCTATCTCAAAGCGACATCGGATATTTTGGGGGATTGTGCGGTGGACATACAGAATGCCCTGAACAAGGGACTTTATACGGAAATCAAGTCCCCACAGCCCGTCACCGCAAAACAGGTGAAAGATATCCAAAAAAGAATGGAAGAACTGGTTAGACAGAATCTGCCCATCGAAAGGCTGAAACTCACCAAGGAGGAGGCGGAGCAGTTCTTCATAAACACCGGAAGAGCCGGAAAGGTTGCGCTTCTCGAAGAAAACCCATACATGAAAAAAATTCCGTTCTATTCGTTGGACGGCTATATGGACTTTTTCTACGGGCTTATGACGCCCTCAACAGGCTACGTCAAATATTTTCAGCTTATGAAATACAGGCGGGGCGTTTTGCTGCGCTTTCCGCATCCCTCAAAGCCCGACGAAATTCCGCCCTATGTGGACGAAAAAGCCCTATACAAAACCTTCGGCGAGGAAAAGCGCTGGGGAAAGCTGATGGAAATAAGCTATGTTTCGGATTTGAACCGCAGAATCGACGAGGGCAAGATAAAAGAGCTGATCCAGATTTCCGAAGCCCTGCACGAACGCAAGATCGTTGAAATTGCAGATATGATAACGAAACAGAAAAAGAGGATTATCCTTATCGCAGGTCCGTCCTCCTCCGGTAAGACCACCTTTGCCCAAAGGCTGTGTATCCAGCTGAGAGTCCACGGGCTAAAGCCCCTTTACCTTGGGACGGACGACTATTTTGTGGAGCGAGAGGAGACGCCGGTTAACGAATTCGGGGAGAAGGACTACGAAAACCTGAACGCGGTGGATATCGATTTATTCAACGATAACATGAACGACCTGCTGGCAGGCAAGGAGGTTGACCTTCCGGTCTTTGATTTCCTCACCGGACATAAAAAATACGGCGAAAGGAAGACCAGAATCAGAGCCTCCCAGCCCATTGTCATCGAGGGAATCCACGCCTTGAACCGGGCTTTGACGCCGAAAATACCGGAGGAAGAAAAGTTTAAGATTTACATAAGCCCGCTGATTCAGCTGAACATAGACGACCACAACCGAATCGTAACCACCGACCACAGAATGCTCAGAAGAATGGTGCGGGACTACAAATACAGGGGCTACAGCGCCCAGAACACCATCGACAGCTGGCCGAAAGTAAGAGCCGGAGAGGATAAGAACATATTCCCATTTGCGGGAGAAGCGGACATCGTGTTTAATTCGGTGCATCTTTACGAGATCTCCGTGCTGAAAAAATACGCAAAGCCCCTGCTGGAAGAAATCACTAGAGACGAGCCGGAGTATGCCGACGCCCACCGAATGCTGAATTTCCTGCGATTTTTCAGAACCGTTGAGGACGATTCGGCGATTGTGAACAACTCCATATTGCGGGAGTTTATCGGCGGAAGCGTTTTCGTCGAGTAGGTGCGGCGAAAAGCGGCGCAGCGCAGGGAAAAGCAGACAAAATGCTGAAACCCTGAGAAAATTTAAGGAAAGCTAAGGAAAAAATGACGAACATACTGATCATCGGCGGAATCAACATCGACATCGAGGGACGCCCCTACAAAGAACTGAAGGAGCAGGATTCCAATCCCGGAGAAATCAAAATTTCATACGGCGGCGTAGGCAGAAATATTGCGGAAAACGCCGCAAGAATCGGCGAAAGGGTAGCGATGCTTTCCGTAATCGGAAAAGACGAGCTGGGAAGGGGCGCGAAACAGCATCTTGAGAGCCTCGGCGTGGACGTATCCATGGTTCGGGAAATCGCAGGCAGAAACTCGGCGATCTATTTGTCGATACTGGGTCCCGACCGAGATATGCGCCTGGGACTTTGCGACATGGAAATCATAGGAAAGCTGACCCCGGAGGACATCAAGGCGGCGAGCAGCACCTTTGCCGACGCAAAGGTAGTGGCTCTGGACGGCAATCTCGAAGAAGAAATGCTCAGAGAAGCCACGGAAATCCTTTCGGACAAGATGCTTTTTTACGACCCCGTGTCCGCAAACAAAGCCTGCCGCGGGAAGGAACATATCGGGCGTTTTCACAGCATCAAACCGAATCTCATCGAGGCGGAGGTGCTTTCCGGCAGGAAAATCACCAATGACGAGGAGCTGAAAGGGGCGGCGCGGTATTTTTTGGACAAAGGCGTAAAAAACGTGTACATCACCCTGAACAGCGGCGGCGTGTATTTTAAAAATAAAGAAAAAGAGGGCTTCCTGAGACCGCCGGAAAACATGAAAATCGAAAGCGCCACGGGAGCCGGAGACGCATTTTCGGCAACAATCCTTTACGGAATGGTGCAGGGACTTGCAATTGACGAAATCGCAGCCCTCGGAATGGCGGCGGCGCAGATCGCCATGGAAAGCGAAAAAGCAGTAAACGAAAAGATAAATATTGAGGACATCAAAAGGAGGAGAAATCAAAATGTACAGTAACTATTTGGATATTAAGCCGGAGGTAGCAAAAGCCCTTGAAGAGGGGAAACCCGTAGTGGCACTGGAATCCACCATCATCGCCCACGGTATGCCCTATCCGAAGAACGTCGAGACGGCAATTCAGGTTGAAGAGGTAATCCGAGCGGGCGGCGGAGTTCCGGCGACCATCGCTATTATAGACGGAAAGATCAAAATCGGTCTGACCAAGGAAGAAATCGAATATTTGGGAACCGCTGACAATGTGCTGAAAGTAAGCCGCAGAGATTTTCCGCTGGTGATAGCCAAAAAACTTGACGGCGCCACCACCGTGGCGGGGACCATGATTGCGGCGAACATGGCAGGCATCAAACTTTTTGTTACCGGAGGAATCGGCGGCGTCCACAGAGGTGCCGGCGAAAGCTTTGACATCTCCGCTGACCTTGAAGAACTGAAAACGACAGACGTTACGGTGGTCTGCGCAGGGGTAAAGTCGATTCTGGACATCGGCGCAACCCTGGAATATCTGGAAACCGCGGGAGTTCCCGTTGTTACCTTCGGGGCGGACGAGTTCCCTGCATTTTATAGCCGGCGCAGCGGATTTTCCGCGGAATGCAGAATCGACGATGCGAAGGACGTGGCGGATATGATCCGCGCAAAGGAAGCCCTTGGGCTAAGAGGGGGAATGCTTGTGGCATGCCCTGTACCTGAGAAAGACGAAATTCCATATGAAAAAATGGACGGAGTGATTAAAAAAGCGCTTGAAGAGTGCGAAAAACAGGGAATAAAAGGCAAGCGGATAACGCCGTTCCTTCTCAGCAAGGTAAAAGACCTTACCGAGGGAAGCAGCCTTGAGGCAAACATTAAGCTGGTGCTGAACAACGCCCGCATCGGCGCGGAGATCGCGGCAAACATGAAGGATAAAAAGAATATTTAGAGTATTTTGATGAGAGAAACAATGAGAGAAACAAGGAGACAGGGGAATGATTAAGAAAAAAGCAATGCTGAGCCTTTTGCTTGCGCTGTGTCTTGCGGTGACGATGATACCTGCGGCGGCGTATGGGGCGGAGGACGTTTCGGAGGACATCGTGATCCTTTATACGGGAGATATCCACGGCGGGGTGGACGCAAACATCACGCTGGCGGGTCTGAGAGCCTACGCAAATGAGAGACAGGCAAAAAGCAAGTATCTGGAAATCGTTGACGCAGGGGACGCCCTTTCCGGCACTGCCCTTGCAAACGCTTCAAAGGGGAAATTCGTCGTTGAGGCGATGAACGAAGCAGGGTACGGAATCGCGGTTCCGGGGGTACACGACTTCGATTTCGGGGTAAACACGCTGATGAACGAGCTGGTGCCGATGGCGAACTTTCAATATGTCAGCTGCAACTTTACCAACATCGAAACCTGGGAAACCGCATTTAAACCCTACGAGATTGTAACATACGGAGACACAAAGGTAGCTTATGTGGGGATAAGCGACCCTTCCACCATAAACAAATCCACGGGAAGCTTTACCGAAAGCGACGGCTCCTGCAAATATAATTTCATATACGGCGGCGAGGGTAAGTACCTTTATAGCATAGTCCAGTACGCGGTGGACATGGCGAAAAAGGACGGAGCGGATTATGTGGTGGCGATCGGGCACCTTGACTCCCAAGGAGACTCGGCGTATACGCCAAAAAGCGTCATCGCAAATACCACGGGAATCAACGCCTTTATCGCAGCAAACTCCCATTCTTCTATCGTGGGGCAGCGGGTTAAGGACAAGGACGGAAACACGGTTCTCATCACCTCTGCGGGTTCGGGTCTGAAAAATATAGGCGTCCTTACGATTACTCCGGGCAAAAACATATCCTCTCAGCTCGTGAGCAACTACGCATACCGATATATCAAGACAAGCAATGCGATAGAAAGCCTCAGACAGAAATACGCAGGTAGCCTAAAGGAAACCGTTGCCACATCCGAAGTCAAACTGAAATCGGCAGATTCGGACGGCGTAAGGACGGTGGGACGTTCGGAAACAAACCTCGGTGACCTTTGCGCCGACGCATATCGGGCAGTTACCGGAGCGGATATCGCCCTTGTGGAAGCCTCTGAAATACAGGGAGAACTCCCTGCGGGGGATATAAGCTACGGGGACATCGAAAAGGTAATGCCCGCAAACGCCGGCATCAGTATGTTTACGGTGTCCGGCGGAGAAATCCTCGATGCCCTGGAAATGGCGGCAAGGCTTTTCCCTGCCAACAACGAAGGCTTCCTTCAGGTGTCGGGAATTAGCTTTGACGTTCAGGAAACGGTGAAATCCTCCGTAACGGTGGACAGCAAAGGGAATTTTACCGGAGTCAAAAAAGAATATCGGGTGACCAACGTCATGGTGGGAGGCAAGGAACTCGATTTGATGGGAGACTACACCGTTGCCGCCACGGAGGCTTTCCTGACAGGCAAGACGGGCTACACCATGTTTGAAGATGTCAGCAAAAAAGTCAGCAACATCACCACGGATAACCAGGCGCTGTACCAATATATAACGAAAAACCTCAAAGGCAAAATCTCCGCAACCTACGCTGACAAAGCCGGCAGAATCGACTATATCAAACTGGCAAGACAAAGTCAGATCGACGCGGAAATCGAAGCCGGCGTGACGGAAAAAATGAAAAACTACTCGGAGGAAATGGCAGCTCTGAGAGAAAAGGTCGAGCTACAAAACCAGATTATCGCCGTAAAGTCCGTGACAATCAAGGCAAGCTCCGTCCTTAAAAAGAGCGGAACCACCCGAAAGGTGAAGCTGAGCTGGACCCTTTCGCAGGAAATCGACGGTTTGAAGTATCAGATTTATAAATCCCAAAAGAAAAACAGCGGCTACAAGAAGTGTTTTACCACAAGCAAGCAGACCTTCACGAATACTTCCGGACTGACAAAGGGAAAAACCTATTATTACAAGGTCCGTGGGTATAAATATCTGGGCGGAAAGTATTATTACACCGACTGGTCAAACGTTTCCTACCGGAAAATTTCTTAATGCCAAAGAAGCGAAGAAAAAGGAGAGAAAAAATGAAAAACAGGAAAGTATTGGCGCTGGCCCTTGCTTTGCTCGTTGCATTTGCAATGATGCCGGCAATGGGTTTTGCAGACGAAACCGCAACAAGCACCACCACGACGGCGAACGCAACCACTGCTGCAAAGTCCGGTGACATCGTCATTCTGGGAACCAGCGACGTACACTGCGGAATCGACCAAAACATCGGCTATGCGGGACTTGCGGCTTATAAAAAAGCCATGGCGGACAAGTATAACTATGTCGCCCTTGTGGACGCAGGAGATGCGATTCAGGGGGACACCATCGGAACCCTGTCCAAGGGAGAATACATCGTTGATATCATGAACGCGGTGGGCTACGATGTTGTGGTTCCGGGCAACCATGAATTTGACTACGGCATGGATCAGTTCCTTAACGTTATCGCAAAGAACATGAAAGCCACCTACGTTTCCGCAAACTTTCTCAAGGAGGGCAAGACCGTTTTTGAGCCATATAAGATGATGACCTTCGGGGACAAAAAAGTAGCGTTTGTGGGAATCAGCACACCGGAAACCCTGGTAAAATCCACCCCGACCTATTTCCAGGATAAGAACGGCAATTACATCTACGATTTCTGCAACGACACCACGGGGGAAAAGCTCTACAAAGCCGTTCAGACTGCGGTAGACGCTGCGAAAAAAGCCGGCGCAAACTATGTGGTTGCCATTGCCCACCTCGGCGACGATGAGGCAAGCACTCCGTGGACTTCCCAGGAAGTCTTGGCGGCAACAAACGGCATTGACGTTTTGCTGGACGGACATGCCCACAGCACCGTGGTAAAGAGCGTTAAGAACAAAGACGGCAAGAATATCCAGATGGTGGCGACGGGAACCAAGCTTGAAAACATCGGAAAAATCGTCATTGCCGAAAACGGAGCGATTTCCGCCGAGTATGTAACCGGAGAAGTGGCAAAGGACAAAGATGCGGAGATAACAAAGGTTATTGACGGCATCAAGGCAAAATACACGGAGCTGGAAAACAAAGTGGTGGCAAGCTCAAAGGTTGACCTTGTGATCGCAGATAAGGACGGAAACCGTCTTGTAAGAAGCGAAGAAACGAATCTCGGCGATTTGTGCGCCGACGCCTACAGAACCATGCTGGGCGCTGACATCGCCTTTGTAAACGGCGGAGGAATCCGGGTTGCCATTCCAAAGGGCGACATTACCTACGGACAGATCATCGCAGTACACCCTTTCGGGAATTCAGCCTGCCTGATCGAAGCCACGGGTCAGCAGATTCTGGACGCGCTGGAATTCGGCTCAAGAAACGTTGGTAAAGGCGAAAACGGCGGATTTTTGCAGGTTTCCGGAATCACCTATACCATCAATTCCCTCATCGAGCCGTCTATCGAAATCAATGAAAACGGAGAATTCGTAAAGGTAACGGGAGAATACAGAGTAAGCGATGTAAAGGTTGGCGGAGAGGCTTTGCAGCTGGACAAGACCTACACCCTCGCTTCCCATAACTATATGCTCAAAAGCGGCGGAGACGGCTTCGTAATGTTCAAGGGCAACAAGATTCTTCAGGACGAGGTTATGATCGACAATCAGGTTTTGATCAACTATATCCAAAAGAGCCTGAACGGCGTCGTAGACGATCGGTATGCAGCGCCTCAGGGAAGAATCAAGATCTTGTCCACCGAGCTGTTTACGGAAGTCAGCGAAAAACTCACCGTGGCGGAATATGAAAGCAAGGTCAGTGCAAAGGCACAGAAGAAAGCCGTGAAGCTTTCCTGGAACGCCTGCCCTTCCGACAGCGTCAAATATCAGGTTTATAAATCCACAAAGGCTGCCAAGGGCTTCAAGAAGGTTATCACCACCGGCAAGACGACCTACACCGCAAAGAAGCTCACAAAGGGCAAGACCTATTACTTTAAGGTAAGAGCGGTCAAGACCAT
>CAVHEY010000045.1:0-10703 GCA_963635155.1 Bacteroides stercoris | reverse complement strand
TGTCAATCTTTTCTCCGAACATATACACTCTCGTGTTTAATTTTCTCAGGCTCTCAATATATTCAGCCCCTGATTTGATTGCCATAATTGTTCTCCTTTTTCCTTATTCAAAGTCCTTTAGTAATCTTTCCAAAAGAAATGCCGTTATCACTCCGGTGATCATTCCGTTCGACAAAATACAGGATAATGCCGTAGGTAAAAAATCAAATGTCCCGGAAGGTAAAAACATTATGCCTACTCCGATCATCATAGAAATACCCGTCACATATTCCCCCTTCTTGTTGAATCCGCTCTGCATAATTTCCCTCAAACCCTGTGTCAAGCACATTGCAAATATAATCAGCAACGCTCCGTTTCCTACACAGCTAGGTAATCCTGAAAAGAATAGCCCAATTGCGGGAACTATGCCCATGAAAAGCATGCACACGGAAACCATGTAGAACGGTTTTTTCGCCGCAACTTCCGTCATTTCCAAAATGCCGATAGACGATACGTAAGGCATGAACGCAATGGAGGAAAATACTCCCGTTAAGCATTCTGCCAATCCGTGAAAGAAGATTCCTCTTCTCATTTCCTGCCTGCTTGCACCTTCGGATAGCACCTTTCCCATTCCGTCAATGCTCGCAAAACACATCGAGAGAAGAACCGTTGCGCCTATGACGCAGGTCACAACGATACCGGGATCAAAAGTGGGTTTTCCCCACGCAAATATGCCCGGCAGAGTAATAAGCCCACCTGTGTTGGGTAGCGTCTCACTTCTCAGCCCGAGAGCGCATGCAAGGAGCCAGCCTGCAGCCGCCCCTACGAATGTCGCAATACTCCGCAGAAATCCCTTTGCCCATTTGAGTATCAAAAGTATTGTCAGGAGTGTAAAAATCCCTACGGCAATACTCCTTATCCTGAGATTCCCATCGTTGCTATCGCTTGCGGTAAGCCCTTTCATAACGCTGGCACTAATTTGCAGCGACATAAGAATGATAACTATTCCATTTATGGTATGCGTGAAGTATTTGCCGACTTTGTCAAGCAAACCCGTACATACCAACAGCATTACGTATATCCCGCAAATGATCAATGCGCCTTCCAAATTCGTTCGTAGCTCCGCCATGCTTCCCCCGGAAGCTGTGGCAATCCCCGCAAGGGAAATGAACATTCCTGACCATAGCCCCGCAGGTCCGTCCTGTATAGGAAATCCATGCCCCCATTTTACCTGTACAAAGGTCATTACCCCGCAGAGGAAAAATGTCCTCTGGAGCATATGGGCTATCTCGATCTGCCCGAGCTCCAGTGCGTAGCCTACGGTAATTGGCATAACCACAGCAGACGCCATGAATATAATTAAATTTTGGAATGCATATACGACACTCTGCTGCCACGTAATGTCACTGTCATATTTGAATTCTTTATGATTTGCCGACATCACATCATCTCAATTATCACGGTCGTTCCCATGCCACCACCTGCGCACAGGGATGCCAGTCCGTACTTTCCGCCGCGTCGCTTTAGTTCGTGAAGCAACGTTACAACCAGTCTTGAGCCTGTTGCGCCTACCGGATGTCCAAGGGAGATTCCGCTCCCGTTAACATTCAGCTTTTCTTCGTCAATTCCCAGCGTTTTGGCGCAAGCGATGCACTGAGATGCAAAGGCTTCGTTGATCTCGAACAGGTCAATATCCTCAATGGTAAGACTCGCCTTCTTCAGTGCCTTCTGGGACGCGCCGATCGGTCCGATACCCATTACCTCAGGTCTTACCCCTGTAGTTGCAACGGACACGATTCTGGCAAGGATCGGCGCACCGACTTCTCTTGCCTTTTCTTCGCTCATAAGGATAACTCCGGAGGAAGCGTCGTTCATGCCGGAGGCGTTTCCTGCGGTTACTCTGCCGTCTTCTTTAAAAGTAGGCTTCAGCTTCGCTAGCTTTTCCATGCTGGCATCTCTTCGCGGATATTCGTCCGTATCGTAGGTTATATCACCTTTTTTGCCGTGTACCGTAATCGGAATGATTTCTTCCTTGAATTTGCCTGCGTCGATTGCCGCTATGGCTCTCTGCTGGGAGCGCAGGGAATATGCGTCCATTTCTTCTCTGGTAACATTGTATTCGTCTGCTACGTTTTCTGCGGTGATTCCCATTGCAGGACCCACGCCTAGATTCGTCAAGGAATCCCACATGGAATCTCTCATTTCCATATGTCCATATTTCTTGCCATATCTTGCACCAAATACCATATGAGGTGCGGTACTCATGCTGTCTGCACCCCCCGCCATAATACAATCCGCTTCGCCCGCCATGATCTGATAATATCCGAACTGTATTGACGACATGGAGGATGTGCAGTTTCTGTGAATGGTGATGCCGGGTACGGTTACAGGTAGCCCTGCTTTTACCAAAGCGACTCTTGCAAGATTGTTTTCTTTGTATGTCCTCTGGTAGTTACAGCCCCAGATAACGTCATCGATGATTTCCGGGTTGATACCTGCCCTTTCAACCAATCCCTGCATTACCGGAATTGATAAATCCAGCGATGTGATGGTTTTGAACTGCCCGCCGATTGTCCCGATTGGAGTTCTTGCGGCAGCCACGATTACTACGTTTCTCATTTTCTATTTAAATTCCTTTCGATACTGTTTTCATAATCAATGACTCGCCTGCACGAGGCAAGCGAGCTTTCATAGCAATATTTACAGTCTGCCAAGTGCTTTTTCTACCTTGATCAATCCTTCGATCAAATTCTTTTGGGACTGCTGTATATCCTCCGGGCTCCACTTCTGGAAACCCTCGCCCGTCTTGAAGCCAAGCTTGCCATCATCCAGTAATTTTTTCATCATTGGCGAAGGAGTCGTTGAATTTTCAATATGCGGGAATAAGTATTTGTGGATGCTGTAGGTCAAATCAATTCCGCCTGAATCGATTACCTCCATAGGCGCCATTACGCCTAGGCGCATACCAAATCCGTATTTAATGGCCTTATCCACATCTGCGGGCGTTGCAATTCCGTTTTCAACGATCGAAATTGCCTCTCTGAACAGAGCATGCTGCATACGGTTAGCAAGGAAGCCCGGTACATCCTTTTCGACGATAACCGGTTTTTTACCCGCCGCCTCGAACAAATCATAGGTTTCTTTAACAACTTTTTCGGAGACATTCTCTGTCTTAACGACTTCCACCAGCGGAATGATATATGCCGGCTTCCAAAAATGTGTTCCTATAATTCTTTCTTTATGAATTGACTTCTCTGCAATTTCTGTTACACTGATAACGGAGGTGTTTGTTGCCAAAATAGTTTCAGGGGCACACAGTTCATCAAGTTTCTTGAAGTACTCCTGTTTTGTCGCTAAATCTTCTACAATGCACTCGAAGATTATATCTGCGGATTTGGCAGCCGCCTCCATGTCTTCCGTACAGGTTACATTTTCTAAAATAGAAGGGATTTCTTCTTCTTTAATTACGCCATTGTCGCAAAGAACCTTCAGGTTTTCCTTCATAGTCTCAATTGGGTTTGCTCTGACAATATCATCATATACATATATGATAGTCACCGGATATCCTTTCGTTGCAAAAAGCTGCGCAATGCCTGTACCCATAACGCCTGCACCAAGGACAGCAACCTTCTTTTTTTCACTCATAACTAATCCTTTTTTAATTTTTTCAAAAAAGGAGCCGGGCACCATTCACAGTTCATTCCGCAACATCTCTGAGACCATGTCTGCATTTTACTGCTTTGAACGGTTCGAATTTTTCGCTGCCCGGTTCCTATTCGTTCACTTATTTATTCTGTAATTCTTATTCTAGTATACTCCGTAAGGATATTCTTTGTCCGGAACGCTTCTGTCGATTCTGTCGGATGGAACGAATGCAACCGCACGAACGATTGTACCATCACCCATGTACCAACGAAGCGGGAATGCGCAGAAGAGGAATCTCTGGTTCGTTACCTTATCCAAATCTCCTCCGAGGTTTTCGATACCCATTACATTGTTTGCCATGAGAATATCGTGGCAAGGCTCCCATTCAGGGAAATCTTCCAGTGCCGGATGACCGAACTGTTCTTCGTATTCTTCTACGATACGAGGCACATAAGGTCCCGGACCGTGGTCAGCTGCATATGTATAAAGGATATGGTCGATTGCCTGCATATCGAATCCAACGCCTCTTACATGATGCTCAACGAACCATTTTGCGCCTTCAATAGCAAGACCCGGGCTGTATGCGAAGTAATCATCGTTTTCACCCCAGCGTCTGTGTGTGCCGGTGTTCAAAAGAACCCAGTCGCCTTCCTTGATTCCGCCGGGAACCTTCTTTGCTGCTTCCTCGATATCCGCAACGGTGATAAGCTCCCATTTCTTCTTAGGGATGTCCAGGCAAACAGCTTCACCGAAGTAGTTTTGGATAGGCAGCTCGTGGGTAAACGGGCTTTCCGGGATTACATGGGACGGGGAGTCCGCATGGGTGGAGTTATGCATATGGAAAGAGTTGAATGTTTGCAGTAATCTGTAGTGCATAGGCATATGCTGCACTCTGTCGATATGGAAGTCTCCATTGGAAGGCCAAAGAGGATTACCTCTGCCAAATGGATTTGAAAGGTCGATCAACTCGAAAGAACCGTCTTTAAACATATCGAAGATACTTCCGTCATAAGGTTTTTTCCAATCATTTGTGTGCGCAAAGCACTCTTCACGTGTGTGTCTTACAGCGATTTCTGACATAATTTTTCTCCTTTTTTATTATTTTTTAATTTAGCAAAATCTATATCGTCAACATCATCTTTAGCCCATCATGGCATCCGGAATGAATGTAGACAAGCTTGGTATGAATATGAACAGCAACGTTATGATGATCATAACTCCAAGGTACGGCATGCCGCCTTTGAAAATTCCCATAACATCTGTTCCCGGAGGCGCCACCGCCTTTACTGAGTATACGCAAAGTCCTACCGGAGGTGTCAATCCGCCCATGTGGAGTGCAAGGATGCATACCATGTCAAACTGGATCGGATCTATACCTATTGCAACTGCCGCCGGGTAGAATAGAGGAATCGTAAGTGCGATGCTGGAGTACGCGTCGATAAAGCATCCAAGGAATATGAATACTAGCACCGCTCCGATGAGGAACATCGCCGGGCTAAGGTTCGATGCGGTAACCAAAGTGGTAATCTTCGGTGCAAGTCCGGAAACTGTCATGAACTTCGCAAACATAGCCGAACAAGCCAGGATGAGGAAAAGCATTGCTGCGTTTTCCATTGTGTCCAAGAATGCTTCTTGTATTTTTTTAAACGGAGTTTTCTTGATTATGGCCATAACTAGGAATACCAACACGCCGATAGCGCCCGCTTCGGAGGAAGAGAACATTCCGGAAAAAATACCGCCTATGATGACGATTGCAACGATCGCAACCGGAATCAGGTATTTTAACGATTCAAACTTCTCTTTCCATGTATAATGCTGGTCAACCTTCGGGAATACGCTTGGTTTAGCAACCGCAATTGCTACCGTAAGTGCCGAGAATCCGATGGCAAGTGCAAGACCCGGGGAGATTGCTGCCATTAGCAGTCTTCCAATGGAATCTCCGGAGAGTGCGCCGTAAATTACGATCATAATGCTTGGCGGAATTAACTGTCCGATGTTACCGGATGCGGCTACCATACCATAGGTAAGGTTTTTATTGTATCCGTAACGGATCATTTCCGGCGCGGATACCTTCGCGAATACAGATGCGGTTACCAGCGCGGAACCATTCAATGCACCGAATGCGGTACAACCCAGTGTCGTTGCAACGCCCAAACCTCCGGGCATTTTGCCGAGCCACTTTGCAAGGCAGTCATAACTCTCTGCACTGATTCCGATGGCTGTAGCCAGCATTCCCATCAGTATGAACAGCGGAATAACCGAATAGTCGAATGTCGCAATGCTTTGGTAGCCCACGATGCCCACCATGGAAACTGCCTGACTAAATCCGATACATGCTGCCAATCCAAAAAATCCTACTGCACCCAGTGCAACTGCGATATGTACTCCCCCAAGTACCAGGGCGATGAGTACCACCATTCCGATTACAGCTATGATTAAAGTATTCATGCTTTATCACCGCCTTTTTCTGTTTCTATTTCTTTCGTCTCTTCCATTCTGCTCATTATATCTTCGTTTAAGAGCTGGTTTACGCTATCTTCATCGAGAAGCTCTGAGAAAGCCCCGATCGGCTCATATTTATCCGGGTTAAACATTCCCAGTGCCGAATAGAGCGTCATAAGAGCCGCCTGAATTGCCAGCAGTACCCAGCCCAGGAATGTACCAAATTTGCCGATGAAGACATATACCGTCACAGATGCAACAGACTCTTCCTTTATGCTCCATGACTGCCAGAAAACATCAAAGGATGCTTTCACGAAAATTATAAATAATACCGTGGCAAGCAGATAAATAAAGAAGCTTGCAATGTGTTTTACTCTGCCATGCAGTTTTTCATAAATAGCCTCCAGCTGCATATGTTTCTCGTTAAGCAGCGTGTATGCCATTCCCATGTATGCTACCCATGCCATCATCATCGTTACGATTTCCGACGTGCCCTTAATAGGGGAATTGAATACATAGCGCATGAAAACATTTGCACTGAGCAAAACGAGGTTAAAGACAACGACAGCGATACTGATCCATGCAGCGAACTGCATGCCTTTGCGCGTTATCTGATAAAGACGTTCGCCGTTTTTCAACATAGTTCTTAATCTCCTTTTCGAGCAGCCGCAGTCATTTCAGACCGCGACCGCTCGCTATTTTGTATAATTTTTCAATATGTTTCGAAAAGAGTTGATAATTCTTATTTGATATATTTGCTTGTGTCGAAGTGCCATTCATAGCCTAATTCTTCACCGATCTTCAGGTAATCGCTCATGACAGCTGCTCCGTCGTATCCTGCCTTTGTTGCGTCGCTGATCCAGGATTCGAGGGTATCCTCATAGTCAAGCGCTGTCTTTGCCCATGTTGCTTTATCTTCATCCGACAAGGTAGCGAATTCTACGTTGTTATCTTTCATTTCCTGAACCCATGCGTCCATTTGCTCGTTTTCCCAATCGTGGAAACTGTTCATAGCCTCATCAGCGCATTCCTGAAGGAGAGCCTGAGTCTTCTCGTCGAGGGAATCCCATTTTGCCTTGTTGAAAGCGATTACATCGCAGTTTCTAGCGCCCAGTCCAACTTCCAAACAATTTGCTTCTACTTCATAAAGCTTGAAGTCGCAGTAGATACTGTCATATACGAAGGAACCTACAGCCAGGTTGTTCTTTACTGTTTGGTACAGGTCAGCTGCGGCAGCAGATACCGGAACAGCTCCTACGCTTTCGAACCAAGGCACATAATAAATACCGCCAAGGGTGATGTTTTTACCCTTCAAGTCGCTTACAGACTTAAATCCATTCTTGGAGTAGAGCTTGTACGGCTCGTTTCCCTTCCATGCAAGGCACTTAACACCGTTGTTTTCGTACTCGGTGTAGAATTCAGGATATTTTTCCGAAATCTTATACATCATCTCTGACGCCATCTTTACATCGTCCGGAGCGAAAGGTACGCAATAGGTGATTTGAGACAGCAGAAGCTGCGTCGGAGTGTAGAGGGTACATACCGTACCTACGTCTGCGATTCCCTGACCGATGGTGTCAAGGTTGGACGTTGCAACTCCGAGGGATGCACTCCAATAATCATTGAATGTGATTGCGCCGCCGGACTTCTCCGTTACCAAATCCATGAAAATTTTAAGATCATGCGCTTTTGCAGTGTCTTCTTTATCCAAAGCCGCAAGTGTCAGCTTCATAGTTGGATATTCACCGTCGGCAGTGCTTGCTTCTTCGCTACTACCTCCGCATGCTGTCATAGATAATACCATAATGAGTGCCAGAATAGTGGCAATAAGCTTTTTCATTTTTTTCCTCCCTAGAATAAAATAGTTTTGATAGTTGCTTATATAGTAAAAGAGCTTCCTCTTTTTCTACCTATTTTGTTTTTGTTCGAATAAATTCTTTTGTTGCAATTCTGCAACGATCGTGTTTTTATGCAATACCCAAGATTTGTCTGGCTTCATTCGGTGTCGCTGCTTTGCGTCCGAATTCTTCCGCCACACGCTTCGCTCTCGCGACGAATTGTTCATTGGATTCCGCAAGCTGTCCCGCATTATAGTAAACATTGTCCTCAAGTCCGACCCTGATATTCCCGCCAAGAGCAAGTGTCGCAAGCAATATTTCGTTTGCACCTCGTCCTATGCCGAATGCGCTCCATGTGCACTGCTCAGGCAGTTTGTTGACCAAATGCAACAGGTTGTCCGTTGTTGCGCCCATTCCTCCGGCTGCTCCCAGACACAGCTGAAAATGTGCCGGCGCCTGCAAGATACCTTTCTTCAAATAATATTCCGAAGTTGTCAGCATGCCTACATCGAAGAGTTCTACTTCCGGCTTTACTCCTGTGGCGATCATGGCTTGTCCGCATTTTTCAAGAAACTCCGGTTCATTCATGAAGACAACCTTGTTCAGCCAGTTCATAGTGCCGGCATCAAAGGATGCGATCTCCGGTTTCAACTCCATAAATGGCTTCATTCTCTCATTCCAGCTGAATCCCTGTCCACCAGATGATGTCAGATTCAAAAGCACCGGGCAGCCGGATTTTCTGATCAATTCAACCGTTTTCTCAAATATATCGTATCTCATGCTTGCATTGTCCTGCTCATCTCTGACATGAATGTGCACGACAGCGGCTCCCGCTTCATAGCATCTGAGCGCGGATTCGCAAATTTCCTCCGGCTGCGTAGGTAAATTCGGGTTATCTTTTTTCGTCGTCACCGCGCCCGTAAGCGAGGCTGTGATAATGACCTTATCCTTACTGTTTAATCTTCGTGTTTCTATCATATTGTCACCTCATCTTCCATTTGCCTTATATAGAGCAAATATCGTGCCAAAATTAACAATGTCGTTTTTTCAACACTTTTTCGACACACTTTCTTCTTTTTTGTCCTTATTCCGTTGCAGCGCGGCAACGTTGTTGCGGTTTTGGAACAAAATACTTTTGTTTTGGTTTCAAATATGATATACTGTCCGTAGATTTAATGCGTAAACCCTACATATTATGTGCTACTCCTGCAGTAGGAAATATTCAAGAAAGAAGATTTGGTAATATGGTAAGAAACGATATTGATTTCAAAGCGGTTGTAGATGCGCTGGACGACAGTATTTTGATAACAGACAGCGAGAGCCGGGTTATTTATGTGAACCCAAGCTACAGCACGAATACAGGTATACAGCCGCGACAGATTCTCGGTCGCAAGGTAAGCGATGTAGTTAAGGAAGGCAAGCTTTTCACCGGCGGCGCTGTTTTGGACGTCCTCAAAAGCGGTAAAAAGACATTCCGTCTATCAACCGTCAATATAAAAACCCCTCCGGAGACCGGTTATGTTATAGGTGTGCCTCTTTTGGGCGAAGACGGCAAGGTTCAGCATGTCGTTGCAAGTAGCCGCCCGATCTTCACGCTTCAGTCCTTGCAGGAGGACTTCGAAGAATTCCTCAAAGAAGCAACTGCGCTCAGAAACAAAAAAGACAATACGCAGATTCTCTCCGATGCAGATTCGGCATTTATGAATCCGGGACGCTTCATAGGCAACTCCACAGCGCTAAAAGCAATATCGGAAACTATCCGTAAAGTCGCTCCATCCAACGCTACCGTCCTTATCACGGGCGAATCCGGCACCGGCAAGGAAGTTGTTGCAGACGAAATTTATCGTTTGAGTCTACGCAGTCAAAAACCTTTCATCAAGGTGAACTGTGCCTCCATTCCCCTCACGTTGTTGGAATCTGAACTCTTCGGCTACGAAAAGGGAGCATTTTCCGGCGCCAATTCCAGCGGCAAGCGAGGGCTCTTTGAACTTGCAAACGGTGGCACACTCCTGTTGGACGAAATCGGCGATATGCCCATCGATCTGCAGGCCAAGCTTTTGCGTGCAATTCAAAATAAGGAAATCACTCGTGTCGGCGGTACGAAAAAGATCAATTTGGATATTCGTTTCATTGCTGCAACAAACAGCAACCTCAAGGACAAGATCCGCGAGGGCAAATTCCGCCAAGACCTTTTTTACCGTCTAAATGTAATTCCAATTTCAATACCGCCTTTGCGTGAGCGCAGGGACGACATTGAAGTCCTCTGTCAGCACTTTATTGAACATTATGGCAAGGAACACGGTCATGAGCTGAAGCTTTCTCCTAGCAATTACAAAATTCTTAAGTCATACGATTGGCCGGGGAATGTACGTGAGCTGGAAAATGTCATGGAATATTTGACAATCTGCTCCTCCGCATCTGGTTTGATCGACAATTCTGTCATCTACGGAATTCTGGACATCAAACAAGACGATGTTCGGGCACTTAACTATAATATGACCCTGGAGGACGCCCTGCGCGATTATGAGCGCAAACTCATAGAGACCGCGCTGCAAAATTCGCGTTCTCTGCGCGACGCAGGCGCAAAGCTGGGAGTTAACGCCTCCACCGTATCGAGAAAAATCAAGCAGTATCATATCGACTATCCTTATAGCCGTTAGAGCAAGGAAGTCCAAAGGGATTTGCGTTTTTTCTTAGGTAGCCTCTCTCTTACAATCCGAGATAAATAATCGAGTAGGGGCTAACTTGTAGCCCCTCTCACACCATCGGGCATGCCGTTCGGCACCCGGCGGTTCAATT
>CAVHEY010000044.1:0-10851 GCA_963635155.1 Bacteroides stercoris | reverse complement strand
GTACTCCCGCTTCTTTGCCCGAAGCTCTGTCAAGAGCTCGCTGAACTCATTGTATATGTAAAATGTGTTCAGCCTGTCCCCGGTTGGATCAAGCTCGTCCAACAGATCCTCCGTATCCTCAAGGAAATATTCCTCCGGCACGGTATTTACCACCGGCTCGTTCTCCCCGGCCTCCCGGGAAAAGTCTTCCTTTTTTTCATCGTCGGGTCTGCACTCCGAAACGCAGTGGGCACCCTTGTAATCCCCTACTTCATGTTCTATCGTCAGCTTGCGAAGCTGCCTCATCTGGAGGAGCAGCGATTTTACCTCATAAAGCTCCACCGTTGAAAGGGCCGCACTTCCGCTTCGCTGAACCGTCAAAGTAGGGTCTTTCATTTCCATAAAAACTTCCTGCATTTTGTCCGTCAAAACCTTATTTTGTCTGACAAAATATATCATTTTTTCCACCCGGTCAAGCTCGGCTCTAAGCTCCTCTTCTTCTCCCGGATAAAAGGGTTTTATCTCTTTGAGCTGCTTCTTGCCAAAAGGCGTGTTTAGGTCAAGGCTGTACATGATATATTCAAGGCCTGTTTCCTTTCTCGTTTTGACATTTGCAAGTCTTCTGTTAGTTCCCTGTTTCATTTTTACATCCTCACATCTATGATTGGAATGTCCGGGATCGCCTTCTGCATTTCCGAAAGAAGCAGGCGGTTATCAAAGGTATAGCCCGCCGGTGCCCACGGATTTACTGTGATGGCCGCGATTTCGATGTTTTTCAGCACGCATGGGCGGAATCCTTTCTTGCGGAAAATCCCCCAATCCATGGCGTTCACAAAAATCTTCGTCGGGTCTTTCAGCACAAACCTTACTCTTTTAAGATTCGTAAGACTTATATCCGAGATCACGCTGTTTGTAAAAGCTCCCGGTATGTATATATATTCAGTTTTCTCGTTGATAGCGCCGTTTATTTCCTTTGCTGCTCCAAGCCCCGTAACGAGGTCGAGCTTCGTAACGGTTCCGTCGCCGTCAACAAGCATAATCTTATCGTCAAAGTTATTTTTTTCGATTGCCTCTCTTGCCGTTCCTTCTTCAAGCTCCGGCGTTCTGTAGAGGTTCACGATGTGCGCCGTGTCGTCCACCACCTTGCTCATGGTTCGGGAAAGCACCGCGCCTGTGGAAAGTATAATCGCGTCCGATGTGTCCGGAGAGGCGATGGTTTTTCTGTCGATTGCGCCGTCAATCATGATCAGCTCGCAACCCAGCTCAAGCATATCTTCGCAAAGCATTTTCTGCTCGGCGTTGATAACCGGTCCTGCGATCTGCACGTACCCGGCTTCTCTTACTCTGCAAATCAGAAGTTCGCCGATTGCCGTGGAGTACCTGGTCTTTCTGACCACTTCAAGCCCTGCGTCCGCCATATCGTACAAAAGCGACGGCACTGCGGCAAGCATTCCTTCCTCAAGGTATACTCTCGGCTTTTCGGTTCCTGTTACCAAATCCTGTGTTTCTCCGTCTCTGCCTGTTGATGTGATTCCAAGAACAATCCCCTCGTCTATGGCTTCTTCTATCAGGTAGTTGAGAGCCGTGGTTTTTCCGGCGTTCTTCGCCATGCCGACAATGGAAATCGTCTTGTATTTTGTTGATAAGTCGTACAATATACCCATTTATGCAATATCCTTTATCATGCCTATAGGGGGCCAAAATCGGTCCCCTATAGGCTTAAGTCTCATTGATAGCCGCACTTTTCGGCATCCGAAATTAGTGCTGGTTTCTTTCGTGTCTTGCAAGATGTGCAGGCTCGATAGTCTTGATTTCAGGACCTTCGCCGAGAGCGGAAACGCCCTGATACTTGTAAGTTCTCTTGCCTGTGCAGAAGTCGCACTGACAAGGAAGATCCGGAAGACTCGGTTCTGTATAAGTCGTAATGATACCTTCGTAGTTTCTCAGGATTACCTTGTGCGGAGTCTGGGAAATTACGTACTGAGGCATTACCGGAGTCTTTCCGCCACCACCAGGAGCGTCAACTACGAATGTAGGAACTGCATACCCGGAAGTGTGTCCTCTCAAGCCTTCCATGATTTCGATACCCTTGGAAACCGGAGTTCTGAAGTGTTCGATACCCATGGAAAGGTCGCAGATGTAGATGTAGTAAGGTCTTACTCTGTTCTTTACCAGCTGGTGCATAAGGTCTCTCATAACGTGCTTGCAGTCGTTTACGCCGCGAAGGAGTACGGACTGGTTGCCGAGAGGAATACCTGCGTCAGCAAGCTTTCTCAGTGCTTCCATAGCCGTCGGAGTCATTTCCTTCGGGTGGTTGAAGTGCGTATTGAGCCAGATCGGGTGATACTTCTTCAGCATATTAACAAGGTTGTCCGTGATTCTCATCGGCATTACAACCGGAGTTCTGGAGCCTAATCTTACGATTTCTACGTGAGGAATCTTTCTCAGTTCGCTGATGATGTATTCCAAAGTGTCGTCTTCTACGCAAAGAGCGTCGCCGCCGGAAAGAAGTACGTCTCTAACCTGCGGAGTTTTTCTGATGTATTCGATACATGCGTTGATGTCTTCTCTTGATCTTGCACCGTCAGTTTCTCCTGCGAGTCTTCTTCTTGTGCAGTGTCTGCAGTACATGGAGCACTGGTCAGTGATAAGGAAGAGAACTCTGTCCGGATATCTGTGAGTTAAGCCAGGAGCCGGGGAGTCAGCATCTTCGTGAAGCGGGTCCATATCGTCTGCTTCGGATCTGTGCATTTCTGCTAATGTAGGAACTGCCTGCATTCTGATCGGGCATCTCGGATCGTCCGGGTCCATCAGGGAAGCGTAGTAAGGAGTGATTCCTACTCTGAAGCCGCCCATAACCTTTTCGATATCCGCTTTTTCCTGCTCTGTCAAATTAACAACCTGTGCAATGTCTTCTACGGTTGAAAGTCTGTGTTCAACCTGCCAATGCCAGTCGTTCCACTGTTCGTCTGTAACATCCTTAAAAAGAGGAATGTCTTTCCAATTTCTAACAGCCATCTTTTAATCTCCTTTAATCATTCAAATAAACATTTTGACGGAACCCGCAGGGAGTCCTGCGAGGTTCCGTATTAGTATAATCCGTATCTTCAGCTATCGCCATTCCGAAAATTATGCGTACATTTCTTCAAACAAAGCCTTAAGACCAGGGTTTTCTCTCAGGCACTGAAGAGTGATCGCTGCGTGACCCTTCGTGTAGCCGTTACCGATGATCATTGTAACGTCTTTGCCAACGCCTTCTGCGCCAAGAGCTGCCTTTGTGAAGGAAGTAGCCATGGAGAAGAAGTAAACGATACCATCGTCTTTGCAGGACAGAATGGAAGCCATTTCTGTGTTTTCAATGGATACGCAGTTGATAACTACGTCGAATAATTCGCCGTTTGTCAGTTCCATGGACTTGTTGTAGAATCCAACAGCGTCGGTAGCGTCCATATGGAAATATTCATCAGCAAGGTTGAGAGCTCTTGCTCTGTCTTCGGACTTCTGGGAGCCTGCTGCGCAAACAACAAGACCGGTTACGCCGGCTCTCTTCTTCGCTTCGTGTAAGCAAAGGAGACCGGATTTTCCGCCGCCGCCGATGATAAGAACCTTCTGACCGGACTGTACTAACTTCGCAGTCTGAGCAGGAGCACCTGCAACGTCTAATGCTGACAATGCAGTCTTTTCAGGCATATCGTCAGGAATGATTCCGTAGATACCGGACTGGAATAAGATTGCCTTACCCTTGATGTCAACCTGGTCGATAGCAGGTCTCATTTCGATGATTTCGTCGATTCTCAGCGGAGTCAGGGAAAGGGATACCAATGTAGCGATCTTGTCGCCAACCTTAAGGTCGCCAACATAGTTTTCGCCGATCTGTTCAACTGTTCCCAGAAGCATTCCGCCGGAACCTGTCCATGGGTTTTTGTGCTTGCCTGCGTGTTCAACGATTTCCATCATCTTAGCGCCGATCTTGTCCATTTCTTCCTTGGTTGTAACTTCCGCAGGTTTCTTGTTCAGAACTCTCTTTACGATTTCAGTAAAAGAAGCGGAGTCGATGTTCAAAGTCTTAACGTCGATTAAAACTTCGTTATCGTAGATTTCCATTGTGTTATCGATAACATCTGCTGGCTGTGGTAATACTCCCTTTGGAGAGATTACACGGTGTGTACCGTAAGGGCATCCTTTTTTCATTTTATTTTCCTCCTAGAAAAAATATTAGTTTTATTTTTTATGCGCCTGTTTCGCGGTAACTTCCGTAATCACTACGCAGGGCACAACTTACTATGTTAATTATATAACATCTCCGTTCATTTTACCATAGAAAAAATGAATTTTAGCCGAAGTTTTGTTTCCGATTTTTTTTATGCGTAAAGCTGTGCGAAGAGGTTTCTGATTCTTTCGTCTTCTCTGAGAATCTGCAAAGCAACCTCGGAGTGACCCTTGGTGTAGCCGTTGCCCACCATCATGGTAACGTCTTTGCCGATACCTTCTGCTCCGAGCGCCGCCTTTGTGAAGCTGGTTGCCATGGAGAAGAAGTAAACCAGTCCGTCGTCCTTGCAGGCGATAACGGAGGACATTTCGGTGTTCGGAATGTTTACTACGTTGATGACAACGTCAGCCATCTTGCCTTCCGTTGCGTCCTTGATTTCCTCGTACATTGCTACAGCATCGGTTGCGTTAACTACCAGATATTCGTCTGCGCAGTTTACGGACATGGCTCTGTTGATGGACTTCTTGAAGCCGTCAACACAGATAACCGTACCGTTGATGCCGACCTGCTTTCTTGCCTGCCAGCAGCAAAGGATACCGGACTTTCCGCCGCCGCCCATAACTACTACCGTATCTCCCGGCTTGCAAATCTTTGCGGTCTGAGCAGGCGCGCCTGCTACGTCAAGTACGGACAGTGCAAGGGTCTGCGGGATATCCTTCGGAAGCTTTGCGTAAATGCCGGACTGGAAGAGGATTGCCTGTCCCTTGATGTCGACCTGGTCGATTTCCGGTCTGATTTCGATGATTTCATCGATTTTAAGCGGTGTAAGCGAAAGGGATACCATTGTGGCAATCTTGTCGCCTACCTTTAATTCTCCTACGTAGTCAGGACCAACCTGAGCGACTCTGCCGATGAGCATTCCGCCGGAGCCTGTCCACGGATTCTTATGTTTTCCTGTTTTTGCTACGATGTCAAGGATAATTTCCTTGATCTTTTCAACGTCGCCCTCTGCTCTCTTTGCGATTTCGGTAAAGGACGCCGAGTCGATGTTTAAAGTATGTACGTCGATTAATACTTCGTTATTGTAAATTTCCATTGTGTTGTCCACAACGTCTGCCGGTTGCGGCAACACGCCCTTCGGGCTGATTACACGGTGGGTTCCGTAAATGTCCCCTTTTTTAAATTCCATATTTTTCTAGTTCCTTTTCTCTTTTTGCTTTATTTTTAACGCTGTCTTGCATTTTTTGTTTATGGCCATCTCACAAAAAACGGAAAGCGTATATTTGACATTCTTATTCACGATAAATATTTAGCAAATTCTATGCCAATACCGAATCGTTGAAAAAACGCCCTTGTTGCCCTATAAGTGAACCGTTTTGTTTTCATAAGTAAAAAACGCGAACATATTTCGGTTCGCGTTTTCCTTCGCAGATGCTACAGGTTGTATTTTTTCTTTTTTCGAACAAGCTGGGTCTGGCTTATTCCAACGGCTTTTGCGGCTTTCCGGGTGGAGCCGTATTTCTCGCAGGCATATTTGATGAGACCTTTCTCGTATTCTTCCACCGCCGTCTGTAGGTCGATTTCCGCCCCCTTTTCGCCCTCTTCCTGCTCGTCTCTGCCGTAGCTTCCGCCCTCGAAGAGTTCTCCGTGGCTGTCCCGCATAACGTCCATCAGCGTGATATCCTCGCCCTGCGCCGATATGATGAGCCTCTGCACTGTATTTTCCAGTTCCCGCACGTTTCCGGGCCAAGACATTTTGGTGAGATAATCCATCGCCCCCGCTGCGATTCCCCGTTTTACGCCGAATTTCTTTCCGTACTTGGCAAGAAAGAGGTTTACCAGCACCGGAATGTCGTCGGTTCTCTCCGACAAGTCCGGAATATGAATGGGTACGACGTTGAGCCTATAATAGAGGTCCCGCCGAAAAAGCCCCTCTTCCACAAACTTCTCCAGATCCCGGTTGGTCGCCGAGATGATTCTTACGTTGGTCTTGATCGCCGTGGTGCCCCCTACCCGATAAAACTCGCCGTCCTGAATGACTCGCAGCAGTTTTGCCTGCATTTCCAAGGGCAGCTCGCCGATTTCGTCCAAAAACATTACCCCGTTGTTTGCGGTTTCGAAATAGCCCTTTTTGCCTGTGGTGTTGGCTCCGGTGAAGGCGCCCTTTTCATAGCCGAAGAACTCTGATTCGATCAGGTTCGGAGAGATTGCGCCGCAGTTTATTTTTACGAATGCCTGCAGCTTTCTGTCGCTGTTTTTTTGTATGAGGTTTGCCACCTTTTCCTTGCCCACCCCTGTGGAGCCGAAAATGATGACGTTGCAGTCGTATTTGGACACTTTCATGATTTCTTCCATGACCATCTGCATGGCTCTCGATTTGAAAACAAAGTCGTCGGACAGGCTTTTTTCAACCAGAGAGCGGGAATAAGGACTCATTTCCCAGCCCTGCTCTTTTGGCTCCTCCGGCGCCTCAACCGACGCATTTTCAAAGTACGGTGCCACCTCGGAGACCAACTCCATATCAAATTTGTCGTAGTCTGCGAGAAAGCCCTCGGCGCTTCTGATGTCAAGGTATTTGGAGATTGACTCGGTGATATAAAGGGCGATATTCAGGTTGTTTATCAGGTTCGCAAACAGAACCGTCCCCTGGGGTCGCGTCGCCAGCACGTTGATCGTCTCTGCTCCGGGTATTTCCGCGCAGTTTACCGACAGATCGAAAAGCTCCTCCGCATTCAGCTCTTTCAAGGCTTCCACGGGTTTTAATATGTCCAGAAACCGGATCTGATTGAAAACCTTCGAAAGCAGGCTGTCTATGCCTCCGCCGGACAGGGATATGCCTGTTTTCTTATCCAAAAGGCAGACGATTTCTCCGGCTTCACCGATTTTTCGTCTTATGGCGTAGCCGAAAAGCAGGTTGGTTATCATATTGTTTCCCACGATTAAAAATCTGCTTTTCCCCTCAGCGAGGCGGTCCAGCCGCAGCAGGGTTCCCGACTGGTCCAGCGCAAACAGAAGCAGATTCGTCGGCATATTTTCATCGACCTTTACCACCTGTATCCTGTCATGGGCGATGACATAGCCCTTTGCCTCCATCTGGTTAAAGGTGCTGTCTATCTCTCCTATATTTTCGATATAAATGGGCATGGAAGCCAGGGAAGCGTTGCAAATCACCGTATCTCCGGGTTTCAGCCCTGCGGGATTTTCGTACTCTTTCCCGATTTCTTCCACCGTTCCGCACACCAGTCCCCCGGTATCCGTTACGGGATTGTGCAGTTTTCCGCGCCTGATGGTGATATCTATGATTTTCTGCCGTATCTTTTGCTCATTATTGTTGGTTTCCGTACAAATTTGCTTGAAACTTGTCCCCTCCAGGTGTATTCTCTTTATAGATACTCGCATCTCATCGGGATATATGTCGCGGCTGTTGTCAAGTTTCCATGCAGAAGTAGGTAAAACGCACTGCGGTTCTAAAACTCTTTTTGTTCCGTATGTAGTATTCATTTGATGTTCGCCCCTTTTTCGTGAACACAATTCGGTTCGTTTTCTATCTATTTTCAATGATAAACCATTGGCACACATTTTGCAAGATATATTTGCGTGAGTTTTGAGTTATTCAAAATAACTTTTCTAATATTGATGTGAAAAAGGAGAAAAACAATGGAAAAAATCACTTCAACTTTAAGATTGAGAATGTCTGCAAAGGACGCACATTACGGCGGAGAATTAGTTGACGGCGCGCACATGGTTCACTTATTCGGTGACGTTGCTACCGAGCTTCTTATCAAATTGGACGGAGACGAAGGTCTTTTCTGCGCATATGACAACGTAGAGTTCCTTGCTCCTACCTATGCAGGCGACTACATCGAAGCATACGGCGAAATCGACAAAATCGGTAACACTTCCAGACATATGACTTTCGAAGCAAGAAAAGTTATCGTTTCCAGAAAGGACATCAACGCTTCCGCAGCTGACTTCCTTGAAGAACCAATCGTAGTTGCAAGAGCTTCCGGAACCTGCGTAACTCCGAAGGAAATGAAGAGAAAATAACGAATCTTCGATTCAGATGTCGCATTGGCGACCTGCGGCGTTGCCGCAACACACAAACATAGAAAACACGATAATTACTAATACATCTTTTATGAAAGAAGGGTTTGCCTCGGCAAGCTCTTTTTTCATTGAAAAAACACCCGCATTAAAAAACAGCCTGCCTGACTTTAGGGGACGCGCCCTTTCGTCAAACAGGTTGTTTGTTTTTTGTCTATTTTGCACCCTTACAGCAAGCCGCCGATCAGATAGACCACCCATGCGCAAAGCCATGCGATGCCGCATTGCAGGATTACAACCAGCAACGCCCATTTTCCGCCCAGTTCCCGTTTAATCGAGGTGATCGCAGCAACGCAAGGCGTGTACAGCAGGCAGAAAACCAGAAGCGCCGCAGCGGCAAGAGGCGTAAGCAGCGAGGTAATGGCGATCCCGTCTGTCAAAACCGTCAGGGTGGCAACCACGCTTTCCTTCGCCATAAATCCGGTGATGAGTGCCGTGGAAATTCTCCAGTCCCCAAAGCCCAGAGGCGCGAAAATCGGTGCAATCACCCCCGCCAGCATCGCAAGGAGGCTGTCCTGAGAATCCGTAACCACATTGAGCCTGGTATCAAAGGTCTGAAGGCACCAGATTACAATGGTCGCAAGGAAAATTACCGTAAAGGCTCTCTCCAGGAAGTCCTTCGCTTTTTCCCAAAGCAGCTGTCCGACATTCTTTGCCCCCGGCAGCCTGTAATTCGGCAGTTCCATAACGAAGGGCACCGGCTCCCCGCGGAAGGCAACGCCCCGAGCCAGCAGAGCAAAGAGAATTCCCACGAGAATTCCGGTAAAATACAAGATGATCATCACCAGCGCCCCATTCTCCGGAAAAAACGCCGCGCTGAAAAAGCCGTAAATCGGCAGTTTCGCCGAGCAGCTCATAAATGGCGTCAAGAGAATGGTCATTTTCCGGTCCCGCTCCGACGGCAGGGTTCGGCTCGCCATAACCCCCGGCACCGTGCAGCCGAATCCGATGAGCATAGGCACGATGCTTCTTCCGGAAAGTCCGATTTTACGAAGCAGTTTGTCCATGACAAAGGCAACCCGCGCCATATATCCGCTGTCTTCCAGAATTGACAGGAAGAAAAACAGCGTCACGATAATCGGCAGGAAGGACAGCACGCTTCCTACCCCCTTGAAAATTCCGTCAATCACCAGGGAATGCACCACCGGATTGATTCCGTAATCCGTAAGCAGTTTGTCTGTAAGATTTGTCAGCGCGTCGATGCCGACGTCCAAAACCGCCGAAAGCCACGAGCCGATGACTCCGAAGGTCAGCCAAAACACCAGCCCCATGATTCCCACAAAGGCGGGAATCGCCGTGTACTTTCCGGTAAGGATTTTGTCTATTTTTACACTGCGGGCGTGTTCCTTGCTCTCCCTAGGCTTTACAACCGTTTCCGCGCAGATTTGCTGAATGAAGGAGAATCGCATATCGGCGATTGCCGCTGCCCGGTCCATACCCCGCTCTTCTTCCATCTGGCAGATGATATGCTCCAGCATTTCCCTTTCGTTTTGATCGAGTTTCAGTCGCTCAAGAATGCGCTGATCCCCCTCCGCAAGCTTGCCGGCGGCAAATCTTATGGGAATCCCCGCCTTTGCCGCGTGGTCCTCGATTAAGTGCATGATTCCGTGCAGGCAGCGGTGAACGGCACCGTCGTGATCCTGTGGATCGCAAAAGTCCGTCCGTCCCGGTTTTTCCTGATACTGCGCCACGTGGATCCCATGGTCGATCAGCTCGCCTATGCCCTCGTTCTTCGCCGCAGAAATGGGAATTACCGGAATACCTAGCATCGCTTCCATCTCGTTGACCCGAATCGTTCCGCCGTTTTCCCGAACCTCGTCCATCATGTTGAGGGCGAGAACCATTGGAATATCCAGCTCCATAAGCTGCATCGTCAAATACAGATTTCGCTCTATGTTGGTGGCGTCAACGATATTGATAATGCCCTTTGGCTTGTCCTCCAGCAAGAACTGCCGGGTCACGATTTCTTCGCTGGTATAAGGGGACATGGAGTAAATCCCCGGAAGATCCGTCACCAGGGTGTTGGAATGTCCTCTGATTACGCCATCCTTTCGGTCTACCGTAACTCCCGGGAAGTTTCCTACATGCTGGTTTGATCCGGTAAGCTGATTAAACAGGGTCGTTTTCCCGCAGTTTTGGTTTCCGGCAAGGGCGAAGGTAATCGCTGTTCCCTCCGGCAACGGGTTCCCGTCTGTCTTTACATGATAAATGCCGCCCTCGCCGAGTCCCGGGTGGCGAGCCGGCGAATTTTTCGCGGGTTTCACGGTTTTCGCGGATTGTGCTTTTGCCTTTCCTCCTGCCGGGTTTTCTTCTGTTTCTTCTGTTTTTTCGATTTCAATTTTCTCGGCGTCTGCGATTCGCAGGGTCAGCTCGTACCCATGGATGCGAAATTCCATGGGATCTCCCATGGGCGCCAGCTTCATCAGCTTGATTTCCGCTCCGGGAACCACTCCCATGTCAAGGAAATGCTGTCTCAGCGCTCCCTGCCCTCCCACAGCGATAATTTTCCCGCTTTCGCCAATTTTCAATTCTTTCAGCGTCATTTGCTACTCCTGTTG
>CAVHEY010000043.1:0-10930 GCA_963635155.1 Bacteroides stercoris | reverse complement strand
TTGTTTCAACCTTGTAATTGCCACAAATTTTCGGAAAATTTTTCGTGAATGTTCAAAATTTAGTACATAAAAGCAAAAAATCGGTTTGAGTGTTTTAGATAGGGGTAAAATATACATAAGGGGTACGGATTTTTTTTGAAAAGGAGGCGAGTATGTGTTTAAGGAAGAACTAAATACGATTCGCAAAGCCGAGGAAAATGCCGAACTTTGCCTAAAGGAAGCAAGGTCGGAAGCTGCGAGAATCGTTGAAAATGCAAACTCCGAGGCAAAAAAATTAATTGAAAAGGCGCAGGCCGAGGCAAAGGAACGAACTCAGGAACTCTTAAAAGAGGGCGAGGCAGAGGCAAAGCAGCGTTATGAAAACGCGCTGAAGCAAGCCGAGATCTCGGCGGCGGAACTTGTCGGAAAGGCGGAAGCCAACAAAACGAAAGCTATCGAGATGATAGCGGAAAGGATTGCGAAGATCAGTGTCAATTGTTAAAATGCAAAAAATTGCAGTTCTTGGACTGGAACAGGACAAGAAGAGGCTGATATCTGAGCTGATGAGACTGGGAGTCGTCGAGCTTACGGAACAAAAACCCGAAGAACTCGAAGATTCCGAAAGTATCGGACTTGTACAGGACAGCGTGTCAAAGGACGCGGAAGAATTTGCCGGCAGGGTTGCGAAAGCAACGCAGGCACTGGAAGCTCTGTCAAAGTTCGGACAGCTCAAAGAGCCGCTGATTTTTACAAGACGCAGGGTAAAGGCGTCGCACATGGCGGAAGTCGAGGCGGCGCAAGAAAAGATGTATTGTGAGATAGAAGAAATTTTGAAGCTCGAAGAGGCGGTGAAAGAAGCAGAAAACCGCATAAACAGAGCTTCGGCAAGCGTTATGATGCTAAGGCCTTGGCAGGGACTTGATATTGACCTTGGGCGAAGGCGCACGAAAACGACAGACATAACGCTGGGAGCGCTTCCGAAGACGGAGGTAAGATCCTTTGAGGAAGCTATGGCACTGATAAAAAATTCAGGTGCCGGCGAAGCGTTTGACTTTGCTGATTTAAAGCAGGTAAGCGATGAAAAAGATTTCATTTACATGGCGATGATAAGCGGTCGGAAGGAAACGGCGGAATGTCTTGCCACACTCAAGAATATAGGCTTTTCTGAAATTGACCTGTCGGCGTTCAGCGGAACTGCAACAGAAAACCTAAAAAAATTGAATATGGAAACAAAGGAGGCGGAAGCGGAAGCTGCCCGCCTGAAAGCGGAAATCGCAAAACATGTTACTTCCAAGGAAGCCATCGAGGAATACGCGGATCTGTTTCGGATTCGTGAGGACAAGGAAAGGATCCGTGAGAAGCTCCTTCGGACGAAAAAAACATTTATGCTGGCAGGCTGGCTCCCTCAGCGAATGGTGCCGGAGGTTTCCCGGGTGCTGGACGAAAACGGAGCCTATTACAAATTCAGAGAGCCGGACGAAGAGGAAGAGGTTCCTGTACTTTTGGAAAACAAGAGCTTTTTCGCCCCTACGGAGGTCATTACACAGATGTATTCCCTTCCGGCGTACAGAGGCTTCGATCCCACCTCGATTTATTCGCTTTTTTACATCGTTTTCTTCGGAATGATGTTCAGCGACGCAGGCTACGGGCTGTTACTTGCCATAGGCTGCGGGGTTATACTCAAAAAGTTTGACCTTGAGGGAACGATGCAAAAGATGATGAAACTGTTTTTCTACTGCGGCATTTCGACGGTGATTTGGGGAGCGCTGTTCGGAGGCTTTTTCGGAGATTTAATCGGCGTATTTTCCGGCACATTCCTGGGAAAAGAGATTGCCTTCAACGCAATCTGGTTCAACCCGCTGGAAGATCCGATGAAGCTGCTGATATTCTCGCTGATTCTGGGTGTGATCCACCTGTTTATCGGAATGGGGATTCAGGCCTATATGCAGATAAAGGACGGACAGATAATCGACGCGATATGCGACGAGGGCTGCTGGTATGTTACGATTATCGGACTCGCAGCATGGCTTTCCGGTGCGGCTGCCTTTGACAGTGCGGCACTTGCCACCGCAGGCAAGTGGCTGAGCATTATCGGTGCAGCAGGGGTTCTCATCGCAGGAGGCAGAGGCAAGAAGGGCTTTGGAATGATTACCGGTGCCCTTGCGAACCTGTATAATATCACCAGCTGGATTTCGGATATCCTGTCCTACGCAAGACTCCTTGCGCTGGGACTTGCCACCGGAGTTATCGCGCAGGTTGTAAATACCATGGGCTCCCTCTTCGGAGGCGGTGTCGCGGGGCTGATCCTGTTTGTGCTGATCTTTGCTGTGGGACACGCGATAAATTTCGCCATCAATATGCTGGGAGCTTTCATCCATTCGGCAAGACTGCAATATGTTGAGTTCTTCGGCAAATTCTACATCGACGGCGGCGAGCCTTTTGAGCCGTTCCGGGCGAAGACAAAATATATCAGAATCGAAAATGAGTAAATTTAAAGAAAGATAATAATTAGGAGGATACAAGATGTTTTTCTTATATAATGCTGGAAACTGTTTAGCAATTTTGGGAGCCGCAATTGCCGCACTGGCAGGCATCGGCTCGGCTATGGGCGTTGGTATCGCAGGGCAGGCGGCTTCGGCTGTTGTTGCGGAAGACCCGAAAAAATTCGGTAAAACAATCATTTTGCAGGCGCTGCCGGGCACACAGGGAATTTACGGCTTGATTATAGCTTTCCTGATCATGGTAAAAATCGGTCTGCTCAGCGGGAACATGATCGAACTTTCGCCGGCTCAGGGATTCTACTTCCTTTGCGCAGGCATTCCTATCGGAGCGGTTGGAATCTGGTCAGGTATCGCTCAGGGCAAGGCTGCTGCGGCTGCCCTTCAGCTCACCGCGAAAAGACCGGATCAGCTGGTAAAGGGTATCATTTACACCGCAATGGTTGAAACCTACGCAATCTTTGCGCTGCTTGTTTCGGTTCTTATCTGGCTGAGAATACCGGTTTAAGAGAAAGGAAAAACTATGGGCATTGAAAAAATTACCGATCGCATCACCGGCGAAGCAAAAGCCGCGTATGACGAGGCGGTGGAAAAAGCCCGCAGCGAGGCTTCGTCAATTTTAGCCGAAGCAAAGGAAAAGGCAGACAAAATTTTGACGGAAGCCCTTGCCCAGGGACAAACAGAGAAAGAAAATATCATAAAATACAGAAAATCCGTTGCAGACATTGATGCCGGGAAAATAATCCTCAAGAAAAAGCAGGAAATTCTGGCGGATTGCTTCGACAAGGCTACGGAAGCCTTGGTTGCCATGGACGAGTACGAATACATCGAACTTTTGGTGAAGCTGGGAGCCGGCGCGGATATGTACGGCGGAAGTCTTTTGTTCAATGCAGAAGAAAGAGATCGTATCGGACAGAAGGTTTGCGATGGGCTGAATGCGGCGGTGGCGCAGAAGCGGAGAGATAAATACGGGGACGAAATCCAATATGCGGAGAGATTCACCGTGGCGGAAGCGGCAGGCGACATGAAAGGCGGATATATCATCACCTATCGCGCCACATTTGCGGATTGCACCGTGGAATCCTTAGTCAGAGAGCATAAGGCGGAACTGGCGGGAGAGGCCGCGAAGATTCTTTTCACCTAAAAGGGGGAACGAAAATGGCTAAGAAAAATGAATATGACTATGTTTTCCCATCGGTTCTGATCAGGAGTAAAGAGGTTCACCTGCTGAAAAAAGCGGATCTCGAAAAGGTGGCGGAGCAGCCCGGGGTTTCCGAAGCCATAAAGGTTTTGGCGGAGTTCGGATACGGCGACGGAAAGGACAGCAAGGAGGGCGCAAGTGCAGCGTCCTACGAGGACATTCTTTCCCGAAGCTTGCAAGACGCCTACGAGCTGGTGTTTTCCATCTTGCCGGAGGAGCCGGAGATGAAGCTGTTCCTTTACCCGAATGATTATCACAACGCAAAGGTGCTGCTCAAAGCCGAGGCTCTTAAGATAGATCCGGCAAGCTTTATCACGGCGGCAGCGTCGATTCCCCCTGAGAAGCTGGAAGAAGCGGTGAGAAAGAGAGAGTTTGCAATTCTTTCTTCCTACATGAAACAGGCGATCACGGAGGCTGGCGAGAACTTTGCAAAGACCGGCGACCCGCAGGAAATCGACATTATCTTGGATAGAGCCTGCTTTGGGGATATGCTGGCGGAGGCTGAGAAACTCGGCAACGATTTTGTCACCGGATATGTAAAACGCTTGATTGACATACTTAATATGGGAGCCTTTATACGGCTTCGTAAGATCGGAAAGTCGAAGAATTTCTTCGGGAAGATTTTTCTCGGCGGCGGAAATGTGGAAGAAGAATTTTTCAAGGAAAACTACGAGGAAGACTACGGTTCTATTGCGGATAAGCTGAGATACGCGGGGTACTATGATGTATTCGCCATCGGCGCAGAAGCGTCAGAGGAAAGCGGGAACTTTGCGACTCTGGAAAAAATCTTCGATAATCTGAAGATAGAATTTGCAAAAGAGTGCAAGTATAAGTCTTTCGGGCTGGAAACCGCAGCGGCGTATTTAATCGCAAAGGAAATGGAAGTTAGGAATCTCAGAATTATTCTTGCAGGGCTGAGCGCCGGAATGAGCGCAGAGGCGATTGCGGAAAGGTTAAGGGAAACTTATGTATAAGATTGGCGTAATAGGCGACAGAGCAAGCGTGCTGGGGTTTCGGGCAGTGGGGCTTGAAGTTTTTCCCACGGAGGATGCCGAGGAGGCGAAGAAAACCCTAAAACACCTTGCAAAAGAAGATTTCGCTATCATATATGTTACCGAACAGCTTTATCAGTATATGCTTTCCGAGGTGGACGAATATACCGACCAGAGGACACCGGCTATCATACCGATTCCTGGCAGCCAAGGAAGCCTTGGCATAGGAATGACATCGGTGAAAAAGTCGGTGGAGAGAGCTGTTGGAGCGGACATATTATTTGGAGGAAACTAAAATGGCAGAAGGTAAAGTATTAAAAGTATCCGGGCCGCTGGTTATCGCCACGGGAATGGAACAGGCAAATATGTACGATGTTGTTCATGTAGGCAATCAGGGTCTGATCGGAGAAATAATAGAAATGAGAGGGGACAGAGCCTCGATTCAGGTTTATGAGGAAACCGCAGGAATCGGACCGGGAGTTCCGGTAGTATCCACAGGAGCGCCCCTTTCGGTAGAGCTTGGACCGGGACTCATCGAAACGATGTACGACGGTATCCAAAGACCTCTGGAAGAAATGGTTAAGGTGGCGGGACCGAATATCACCCGGGGAATTAAAGTTCCTTCCCTTAACAGAGAAAAACGTTGGAATTTCAAGCCCCTTGTAAAGGCAGGGGACGAGGTTTCCGGCGGAGATATCATCGGTGAAGTTGAGGAAACCGTCCTTGTAACCCAGCGCATCATGGTTCCGGTAGGCGTAACGGGTGTGGTGGATTCCATCGAATCCGGAAGCTACACCGTTGACCAGACCATATGCAAAATCAAGCTGACGGAGGATTACGGCGAAGAAAATCTCAAGAAGGGCGATATCAAGCCTCTTTGTATGATGCAGAAATGGCCGGTAAGACGAGGCCGCCCATACAAGGAAAAATTGGTGCCTGAGATGCCTCTTATCACAGGGCAGCGTGTAATCGATACCATGTTCCCTATCGCAAAGGGCGGAGTTGCAGCGGTTCCGGGGCCTTTCGGCTCAGGGAAAACCGTTGTGCAGCACCAGCTGGCAAAATGGGCGGATGCGGACATCGTAGTCTACATCGGCTGCGGCGAGCGGGGAAACGAGATGACCGATGTACTGATGGAGTTCCCGGAGCTGAAAGATCCACGCTCCGGAGAATCCCTGATGAAGAGAACGGTGCTTATCGCAAACACTTCGGATATGCCGGTTGCGGCTCGTGAAGCCTCTATTTACACAGGAATTACCATCGCGGAATATTTCAGGGATATGGGCTACTCGGTAGCGCTGATGGCAGACTCCACCTCAAGGTGGGCGGAGGCGCTCCGTGAAATGTCAGGGCGTTTGGAAGAAATGCCCGGCGAGGAAGGCTACCCTGCTTATCTTGCTTCAAGACTTGCTCAGTTCTATGAAAGAGCAGGAAGAACCGTTTCCCTCGGAAAGGACGGGCGCATAGGTGCGCTTTCCGCTATCGGAGCGGTATCTCCTCCGGGCGGCGACATTTCGGAGCCGGTTTCTCAGGCGACCCTTCGTATCGTAAAGGTGTTCTGGTGTCTGGATTCGGCGCTGGCTTATGCAAGACACTTCCCGGCGATAAACTGGCTTCAGTCCTACTCCCTTTATGTGGAAAGACTGGAAAAGTGGTATGCCGAGAATGTGGATAAGGAATTTCCTGAGATGAGAGCCGAAACTCTTGCCCTTTTGCAGCAGGAGGCGGAGCTCAACGAAATCGTTCAGCTGGTAGGCGTTGACTCCCTTTCGGCAGAGGACAGAATGAAGCTGGAAGTCTGCAAGTCCATTCGCGAGGACTATTTGCACCAAAACGCTTTCCACGATGTGGACACCTATTCTTCCCTGAACAAGCAGTTTAAGATGCTGAAACTGATCCTCAGCTTCTACAAAGAGGGTCTTGAGGGCATTCGCAAGGGCGCTTCCTTCGCAAAGGTAGCGGCGATTCCGCAGCGGGAGGAAATCGGACGATTCAAATATGTCGAGGAAAATGAGATCGACGAAAAATACGAAAAACTTATGAATGATATACGCGCCGAAATTAACGCGCTGGTAAAGGAGGAGGCGGAAGCGGATGATTAGAGAATATAAGACCATCAGTGAAGTTGTAGGGCCTCTGATGCTCGTAAAAGATGTGGACGATGTTACCTATGACGAACTTGGCGAGATCCTGCTTCCAAGCGGGGAGAAAAGGCTTTGCAAGGTGCTGGAAGTAAACGGACATAACGCGCTGGTTCAGCTTTTTGAGGCTTCTCAGGGCATCAACCTGAAACAAAGCACCGTCAGATTCCTGGGACACGGCACTCAGCTTGCGGTTTCACCGGATATGCTGGGCAGGGTTTTTGACGGAATGGGCAGACCAAAGGACGGCGGCCCCGAGATTATTGCAGACAAAATGCTGGACATCAACGGACTTCCTATGAACCCGGCGGCTCGTGACTATCCGGCGGAGTTCATACAGACAGGCGTTTCGGCAATTGACGGATTGAACACCTTGGTAAGAGGACAGAAGCTGCCGATTTTCTCCGGTGCAGGACTTCCTCACTCGAATCTGGCGGCGCAGATTGCCCGTCAGGCAAAGGTAATCGGCGATGACGCGGGAAATTTCGCGGTTGTATTTGCGGCTATCGGCATCACCTACGAAGAGGCGGATTTCTTCGCTTCGGACTTCAGAAGAACCGGTGCCATTGACAGAACAGTAATGTTTATGAACCTTGCAAACGACCCTGCGGTTGAGCGTATCGCCACGCCGCGTATGGCGCTGACCGCCGCGGAATATCTTGCCTTTGACATGGGAATGCACGTGCTGGTAATCATGACGGATATTACCAACTACGCAGAGGCTCTCCGTGAGGTTTCGGCAGCCAGAAAGGAAGTTCCGGGCCGCAGAGGCTATCCGGGCTATCTCTACACCGACCTTGCCACCCTGTATGAACGGGCAGGCAGAAAGAAGGGCTCCGCAGGCTCGATTACCATGATTCCGATCCTGACCATGCCGGAAAACGATAAAACTCACCCGATCCCCGACCTTACGGGATACATCACAGAGGGTCAGATCATTCTTTCCAATGACCTGTTCCGTAAGGGCATCAAACCGCCTATCGATGTGCTTCCGTCCCTTTCCAGACTTAAGGATAAGGGTATCGGCAAGGGCAAAACCCGTGAGGATCACGCGGACACCATGAACCAGCTTTTCGCGGCATACGCAAAGGGCAAGGAAAACCTTGAACTTGTGGCGATTTTGGGAGAAGCGGCTTTGTCGGAGGTTGACCTGATGTACGCGAAGTTTTCTCAGGAATTTGAGAAACGCTATGTTTCCCAGGGCTATGACACGGACAGAACCATCGAGGAGACCCTTGACCTGGGCTGGGAGCTGCTGCGTCTGCTTCCGAAGAGCGAGCTTAAGCGTATCAAAGACGAATATATAGAGAAGTATCTGTAATGCAAGGAAGGAGGCTCCAAAAGTGGAAAGACTCAATGTGAATCCTACCCGCATGATGCTGACTACGCTGAAAAAGCGTCACGCCACTTCCGTGCGGGGGCATAAGCTCTTGAAAGACAAGCGAGATGAGCTGATGAAGGGTTTCCTTGAACTTGCGCGGGAGAATAAAGAACTTCGCGACCGTGTGGAGGCGCAGCTTGCTGATGTTTACGCATCTTTTGGGATTGCCCAGGCGGTTATGAGCCGGCAGGGGCTGGAGGAGGCTTTGATGTACCCGAAGCAGGGGGTCAAGCTGGAGGTTTCCGGCAAAAATGTAATGAGCGTCGATGTTCCGGTGTTCGATTTTACCACCACGGCGGAGGACGCGGCGAATATCTACCCTTACGGCTACGCAAATACCTCCGGGGAACTGGACTCGGCAATTGCAAGCCTTGCGGAGATTTTCCCGCTGATGCTGGAACTTGCGGCAAAGGAAAAGGAAGCCCAGATGCTGGCTGCCGAGCTTGAGCGCACCCGTCGCCGGGTAAACGCCTTGGAATATGTGAAGATTCCACAGCTGGAAATGACCATAAAGTACATCAGAATGCGGCTGGACGAAAACGAACGAGGGAACCAGACCCGGCTCATGAAAGTCAAGGACATGGTGCTGAAGGAGGCAATCCAGGAGAAGCACGATGCCGACGAGGAAGCCTACAATGCGGCGATCAAGCACGCGGTGAAACATTCAAGAAAACCGATCAATATTGTTTAGAAAATGATATAGAACCAAAAATTCAGAAAAACTGTCCCCTTCGGAGAAAGATGAAACCGAAAGGGGCAGTTTTTTTGCAAGGGTGGGATTGTCGTTCAGATAATTCCGAAATCACAAGGAAGGCGCCCGCTCAAATCGAACCGGCAAAATCAGCTTCCGGGGAACGGTGCGGTCAGTACTTTTCGGTTGCCGCATCCCGAAGCCCCTTTAGGTATTCTTCCACATTCAGATAGCGGATATCCTTATCCTTGTCATAATGTGCCTCTCCGCGATAAATCACAGATTTGCCGGTAATCGTTCCATAGCGAAATTCGGTTTTTTTACATTTTTCGACATCTGCCAAATGCCGATACTGCTCCGGTGAGCGCCGGCTGCTGTGCTTGATTTCGTAGATCTCGCAGGAAGCCGTCTTGGGGTCGAAGGCGACCATGTCAAACTCGCCGATGGCAAACTGTAGCTTGAAGATCTTCTTATGGGGATATGCCATCTTCGTTTCCAGCAAAAGCAAATCCTCCATGAGTCTGCCCAAAACTTCGCTTTCGATGCGGGAAAGCACATAGTTTCGCTCCGCAAGGGAAAGGTCGGAAAACTCGGCGTCTTCCAGCAGGGAGGAAATTATGGCATCGGTCTGAGAATAGCGGAGCCCCGGTTGGGAGATGACGGTCTTTGTTTCTTTTTGGGACAAATTGGGCAGCGACACCACATCAAAGTCAAAGGTCAAATCCAAAAGGTCGAGATATTCTTTGATTTCACGGCAATGTTCCTCGGTAAGGGTAATTTTTCGCTCCCCTGCATTTAGAATTTCGAGCTTTCGCCGAAGCCGTTCTGTGACCTCCGCAATGTCAATGCGGTCCAGGGCATCGCCGGGATATTTGCGGTCTTTGCGAAGATTCCGCGCGGAAACGGAAAGGGCACCGCTGCGAAAATCCCGGGTCAGCACGTCTAGGGCAAAGCGATGGTTAATATCCTCCACAACCCGATTGACCGCGCCGGTAAGCTCGCCGTGTTCGTACAGAATACGCAGGTTCCTGAAATGATCCCCGTCTTGGTAGCATTTGAGGGAATGCTGAATGTTGTGCGCAATGGCGCTGTCCACATACTCGTCGGTGCTTCTTACGCTGGAAAATGTCGAGCTTTCGTTGTAGTGAGCGCCGCCAAGACTCAGAGTTCCGCCGTAGCGAATGTATTCGTCAATCCCGCAGACACCGAGCAGCCTTTCAAACTCCCGGTATGGGATAAAGGTCGTGTGGAGCATAACGCAGCGGTCATATAGCTGCGAATCTTCGGAAAACATAAATCCCAGGGAATCCGTTCCGGACAGAATGATTTTCATGCCGCAGGAGGCGAAAATATCCGAAAAGAGCGCCGCTCCCTCGATAAAATCCGAAAGCAAAGTTGCCTCGTCGATGAAAATATATCGGTAACCCTGCGATGCGAGGATTTTGAGGTCGGTATTGATGTCCGCCAGCGTAATGCCCGGCACGACCTGTATAAACGCTGTTTTGTTCAAAACTTCCTCAGACATTTCGGCAATCGCCTGCCTCATCATCGTGGTTTTGCCGGTGCGCCGCAGCCCATAGAGAATCAGAACCTTATCCGGAAAATCTCCCGCAAGATACTCCTGCAAAATATGAAAGCATTCTCGCTTTCCGAGAGAGGAAGATTGCTCTGCAAAAATACGAAGCGCCGAGCCTTTTATGACGCCGGAATGATAGCGAAAGGTATTTTCGGATACTCGCATATGCTCAAAGGTTAGGGGAATGCCGTCATATGACCAGGAAGAGTCGGCGACGGAAAACTTTGCGGAGGGCGATTTCGCAGGGGTTAGCTCTGATTTTAGCAATTTCCGCTCGTGTTCAAGGACCTTGCGCTTTTCGATGGAACTCTGCATATCGGCAAGTTTCGCCTTCGGAATGTATTTCTCTTTTCGTTTCCCGTTTTCGTAAAAACGATGGTAGTAGTAAGTTTTTCCATTGACTTTTTTTGAACCTATGGAACCGGCGGGAAGCCGGGCAATCTCGGATTCAAGGGCCGAAAGGCGTAAAAG
>CAVHEY010000042.1:9651-10995 GCA_963635155.1 Bacteroides stercoris | reverse complement strand
TTTTTATCACAATATTCCGTAGCATCGAAGCTCGTCATACAGGGCGAACCGCGTCTTGCTGCCCGGCGGACAGAGAGGAAGCCTGTATTCCAGATTGCACTTGCCCATCATATTGAGGGCGGCTTTTACAGGGATCGGGTTTACTTCACTGAAAATCACGTCGATGAGGGGCTTCAGCGCCACCTGTTCCGCTCCCGCTTCGCCGGTTTTACCCTCAAGGAAGTCGTGGATCATAAGGCTGTACCTTGCGGGAATAATGTTGGAAACCGTTGAAATGCAGCCGGCGCCGCCCAGGGACAGAATCGGCACGGTTTGGTCGTCGTTCCCCGAATAAATGTTGAAATCATCGCCTATATGCGCCGCCATCTTGCAAACCTGCGAAATATCGCCGGAGGCTTCTTTCAGCCCCGCTATATTCGGGTGGTCTTTTAGAATATCCACCGCTTCCGCCGTTAAATTCACGCCGGTTCGGGAAGGTACGGAATATAGGATAATCGGCGTGTTGACAGCATTGGCAATCTTCTCGAAGTGAGAAATCAAACCGCTTTCGGTGCATTTGTTGTAATAAGGGGTTATGATCAAAAGTCCGTCAACACCCAGAACTTCAACTTCCTCGGTGAGTTCCAGCGTGCTTTCGGTACAATTTCCTCCCGTACCTGCGATAACGGGAACCCTGCCTTTTGTCAAATCCACGGTGAATTTTATAAGCTCCAGTTTTTCTTTTTCAGATAGGGTGGAGGCTTCTCCGGTGGTTCCGCAAACCACAAGAGCGTCGATCCCCTGAGAAATTTGCCATTCTATAAGTTTTCCCATTGAAACATAATCTATCTTGCCGTCTTTAAACGGAGTAACGAGCGCCGTAGCCGCGCCTTTAAACAAAGTCAAAAAAATCACCTCCGTTATGAAAATCATTTAAAAATCCTAAATTATTATATGAAGCAGCCTCTATTTTGTTGAAATGCCTGATAAAAAGTGGTACAATGAATTGTTAACGAATAATATAAATCAGAATATCAAAATATGGCAGATGTCTGATGATATAGAATAAAAAATAAAGGAAAAGAGAGGGTAAAAAATGAGTGAAAAATTGAGAGTGGGAATCCTTGGAGCAACGGGAATGGTAGGTCAGCGTTTTATCGCACTTTTGGAAAATCACCCATGGTTTGAGGTCGTAACCCTTGCGGCAAGCGGAAGAAGCGCAGGGCTTCCTTACGAAAAAGCCGTAGAGGGCAGATGGAAGATGGATACGCCGATTCCGGAGGCGGTGAAGAATATTGTAGTTATGAATGTCAACGAAGTGGAAAAGGTCGCGGAAACCGTTGACTTTGTTTTCAGCGCGGTGGA
>CAVHEY010000042.1:0-9550 GCA_963635155.1 Bacteroides stercoris | reverse complement strand
CTATGGTGATTCCGGAAATCAATATCGACCATTTTGACGTTATCGAGTCCCAGAAAAAGCGCCTCGGCACAAAGAGAGGCTTCATCGCCGTAAAACCGAACTGCTCCATTCAGAGCTATGTTCCGGCTCTTGAGGCATGGAAAGAATTTGAACCCTATGAGTGCGTAATTACAACCTATCAGGCGATTTCCGGCGCAGGAAAAGACTTTCATTCGTGGCCTGAAATGGTGGAAAATATCATTCCGTATATCGGCGGAGAGGAAGAAAAGAGCGAGCAGGAACCGCTGAAAATTGCGGGACACATCGAAAACGGCGTGATCGTAAAGGCAGAGGAACCGAAGATTACCTGCCAATGTGTGAGAGTTCCGGTTCTCAACGGACACACGGCGGCGGCTTTCGTAAAATTCAGAAAGAAACCGACAAAAGAGCAGCTCATCGAAAAGCTGGAAAGCTTCAGCGGATTCCCACAGGAGGCAAAGCTACCTATGGCGCCTGAACAGTTTATCAAGTATTTTGAAGAAGATAACCGGCCTCAGGTTAAGGCTGATGTTGACCGGGACAAAGGAATGGGCATCTCCATCGGACGCCTGAGAGAAGACAGCATTTACGACTACAAATTCATCGGTCTTTCCCACAACACCATCAGAGGAGCGGCAGGCGGCGCTTTGCTGTGCGCGGAAGCGCTGAAGGCGAAGGGCTATATCGCAAAAAAATAAGCGAATCAGAAAATCAGAAAATAAATAAAAGGGGAAATAAACACGATGACATATTTTGAGGCTACAATTTTGGGTTTGGTACAGGGATTGGCGGAGTTTCTGCCCATAAGCAGCTCCGGGCATCTTGCGCTGCTTCAGAACTGGTTCGGAATCGACGAGGCGAAAGTTCTGCTTTTTACGGTGCTTCTCCATGTGGGAACGCTGATTTCGGTATTCATCATGTACTGGAAAGATATTTGGGAGCTGATCGTTGAACTTGTGCTTACCATCAAGGATCTCTGCACGGGGAAGGGACTTAAAATGGAAGAAAGACCGGTACGGAAGCTGGGGGTAATGATCATCGTTGCCACGATTCCTACCGCGATTATCGGCTTTGCCTTCAAGGATTTCTTTGACTCCCTCTATACGTCGGTAATTCCCATCGGCATAGGGCTGATCATCACGGGATTTTTGCTGGTATTCGCCGAGAAAAAAGGGGAATCCACCAGAGGAATCAAGGAGATGAACCTGCGGAACGCGATTTTTATCGGAACGGTGCAGGGAATCGCAATCTGCCCGGGAATTTCAAGATCCGGCTCCACGCTCTTCGGAAGCCTGATCTGCAATTTGGACAGAAAATTTGCGGTAAAGTTCGTATTCCTGATTTCCATTCCGTCGATCCTTGGCTCGGCGATTCTGGAAACTCCCGCGGCAATCGAAGCCGGCATAAGCCTTTCCCAGCTCGGTCCGGTGCTTTGGGGAATGCTGGTTGCGGCGGTTTCCGGCGTAGTTGCCATTAAGTCCATGATCAAAATCGTTTCGGATAAAAAACTCAGCATTTTCTCCTATTATGTATGGATTCTTGGATTGATTGTTGTCATTTACGGGATAGTAGCGTAAGAACAAAAGAGGTAAAAGATGGCTGATACGAAAAGAGGTCCGGGCAGACCACCGGGCTCGAAAAACAAAAAAACAGAGAAAGCGGACAAGGCAAATAAAACTACCCAGACCTCCAAGGCGAAGGAAAAAGCCATGGAGATTCAGGCAAAGAAAAAGGCGGATAAGCGGGTAATCGATGAAATTTGGGCGATTATTGCCATTGCCATCGGCGCCTTTCTTGTGGTTGCCACATTTACGGACGGCGCAGGCAAGGTAGGCGAGGCCATCGGGCTAGCCCTCAAAGGGGTGTTCGGATTCATGGCTTACATATTGCCGTTCTATCTTGTGATATTCGGAATCCTGCTCTTTGCAAGGAAAACGAGCCATTTTTCCATAAAAACCATCATACTCCTGTTTGTGATTTTGCTCATGCTTGCGACCATGAATTCCGTAAGATTTGTGGATACCGAAAATTTAACCCTTTCATGGGAAATCATGAAGGGCTTTTACGCCACCGGAGTCAAACTGACCAGCGGCGGTTTCCTGGGAATGATACTCGCCACGCTGCTGATAAAGGGCTTCGGAGTCGCAGGCTGCTGGATATTCACCCTTGTGGTGACATTTATAAGCCTGCTCCTGATCATCAACACGCCGGTTTCGAGATTCTTTGAGAAAATTTCGGATAGAATTGAAGAAAGAAAGCTGATCAAGGAACACGCTCACCTTGATATGGCAACGGAGGACGAGCAGGGAGTACAGGTTGCCATGCGGCCGGAAATCGTCATCAAACAGACAAGCCCTGCGCCTTCAAACACGCCGGAGCCTGAAACGCCGGCGCATTCGCAGCCCCGGACGCAGACCGCACAGCCCAAGTATACGCCCCTTTCGGAGAACCTGCAGAATGCTGACGCTCCGGAAATACATTCGGAGATACAGAAAGAGAAAAAAACAAATAATTTGCTCAAATATATGAAAGACGATGCGCTCTTTGGACGGGGAAACAGCGGAACCTTCGGTCTGGAGGAGGGGCGAAAGACGGAAAGCGGCTTTGGTCTTGAGCCTGCGGAATCAGCGGTAAAGGCAGGGGCAGCGAGCCTTGGCGCAAGCGCCGCCGGGACGACTCCTGCGGCAACTCCCGCCGAAAAGCTGACCAACAAAGAGGCGAAGGAAGCCATGCTCACCGCGGAGGAAATCAACAAAGCGCAGACTCCCGAAAAATATAAGAAGCCGCCGGTGAGCCTTTTGGAAAAGCCCGCCGCGGGAGGAAGAACGCCTACCGGGCTGCTGCAACAAAAAGCGTTGAAACTGGAAGAAACTCTTAGGAACTTCCATGTTGATGCCAGAGTCATACAGGTAACCCAGGGTCCTACGGTAACAAGGTACGAGATTCAGCCCGCCGTGGGAGTAAAGGTAAGCAGCATCGTAAGACTTGCGGACGACATCGCCCTGAACCTTGAAGCAAAATCCATCAGAATCGAAGCACCGATTCCGGGGAAAGCGGCGGTAGGCATCGAAGTGGAAAACGAATCGGTTACCATGGTAAGACTTCGGGAAATCATCGATTCCGATGCATTTAAACGGAGCAAATCGAAGATTACCTTTGCCGTAGGAAAGGACATCAGCGGAAATGCCATCGTTGCAGACCTTAAATCCATGCCCCATCTACTCATTGCAGGTTCAACGGGTTCGGGAAAATCCGTATGTATAAACAGCATCATCACCAGCTTTATCTACAAGGCAAACCCCGATGAGGTGAAGCTGATCCTCGTAGATCCTAAGGTGGTGGAGCTTGGTAATTACAACGGTATTCCTCATCTGATGATTCCGGTGGTAACCGACCCGTCTAAGGCGGCGGCAGCCCTTAACTGGGCGGTGGCGGAAATGACCGACCGATATAAAAAATTCGCCGAAGAGGGCGTCAGAGATCTGGAATCTTTCAACGAATCGGTTATTGCAAACGACGAAAAGGAAAGGGTGATGCCGCAGGTGGTAATCATCATAGACGAGCTTGCCGACCTGATGATGGCGGCGCCGTCCCAGATCGAAGAGTCTATTTGCAGGCTGGCGCAGATGGCAAGAGCCGCAGGAATGCATTTGATCGTTGCCACCCAAAGACCGTCTGTCGACGTCATTACGGGGGTTATCAAGGCGAACATTCCGTCTCGGATTGCCTTTGCCGTTTCCTCTCAGGTGGACTCCAGAACCATTCTCGATATGCAGGGAGCGGAAAAGCTCGTGGGAAAAGGGGATATGCTCTTTAATCCGATGGGAATGGGAAAACCAATCCGAGTGCAGGGAACCTTCGTTTCAGACGCGGAAGTCCACAAGGTCATCGAATATGTCAAGGGACAGGTGGAAAAGACCGAATATAACGAGGACGTGCTTAGCCGAATCGAACGTAGCAACGTTCAGGATAGCCCAGATGACACCGACGAGCTTCTTCCCGATGCCATCGACCTTGTGATAAACAGCGGACAGGCTTCGGTTTCCATGCTTCAGCGGCGGTTCCGAATCGGGTACAACCGTGCCGCAAGAATCGTGGATATGATGGAAGCCCGGGGAATCATAGGTCCCCAGGACGGAAGCCGCCCGAGACAGGTGCTGATGACTCAGGAGGAGTTTGAGGGGCTTGAAAAGGAATTAAATTCAGATACATCAGATACAAAGGAAAATTAACAGATGAAAATATTTATTGACACATTGGGCTGCCCGAAAAATTTCAACGATACCCAGACCGCAAAGGGTTTTCTGGAAAAGGCGGGATATGAAACGGTGGAAAGTCCGGAGGAAGCGGACGCGATCATCATCAACACCTGCGGATTCATCAACGACGCAAAAAAAGAGTCCATCGAGCGAATCTTCGATTACTGCGCCTACAAAGAGCAGGGCAAGAAGATCGTCGTTTCCGGCTGCCTTTCCCAAAGATACGGCAGCGAACTCTTTGAAGAAATGCCGGAGGTGGACTGTTTCATCGGAGTAAACGAGTACGAGAAACTTCCGGAAATATTGAAAACACTGGATAAACGCGCAAAACACATCACGGATTCCTACGCGGAGGTTTTGCCGAAGCTTTGCAGGAAACTTGACGATAACTGTTTTTCGTCAACCATAAAGATAGCCGAGGGCTGTAACAACCGATGCGCCTATTGCGTGATTCCTTCCATTCGCGGAGGATACAGAAGCAAAACCGAAGAAGATATTCTTGCGGAGGCGGAGGAACTGGCGAAGGCAGGCTGCAAGGAGCTGATCCTGATCGCCCAGGACGTTACCAATTACGGCGTGGACCTTTACGGGGAATACAGATTGCCGAAACTTCTCAGGAAACTGTGCAAAACAGAGGGAATCGAGTGGATTCGCCTCATGTATTGCTACGAAGACCGCATCACCGACGAGCTTATCGAGGTGATGCGAACCGAACCGAAGCTTTGCAAATACATCGACATTCCGATCCAGCATTCCTCGGACGGGGTGCTAAAAGCCATGGGTCGCCGCTCAACGGAAGCTTCCATTAAAGAAACCATTTCAAAACTGCGGGAAAGGGTTCCGGACATTCATATCAGAACTACCCTCATCGTAGGCTTTCCGGGAGAAACCGAGGAAGATTACGAAAAGCTGCTGGATTTCGTTCAGGAAATGCGCTTTTCACGGCTGGGCGTGTTCGCTTACTCCCAGGAAGAAAACACCGTCGCCGGAGAGATGGAAAATCAGATCGACGAGGAAATCAAGGGGGAAAGGCTGGACGGGATCATGCGTCGGCAGCTTGAGATTTCCCTTGAACTGAACAGAGAGAAGATCGGCAGAACCCTGAAAGTTTTGGTGGAAGAAAAGGACGAAGACGGAAGCTATCTCGGACGAAGCGAGTTTGACGCGCCGGAAATCGACAATTCCGTTTTGTTTACATCGACAAGAGACTTAAAAGCGGGAGACATGGTGAATGTTTTGATAGAAGACGCTTTTGATTACGATTTAGTGGGTAGGGAGGTATAGATTATGAATTTACCGAATAAGCTGACGGTTGGCAGAGTCATCGCGGTGCCGTTTTTCATCGCCTTTTATATGCTGGGCTGGCATATCGCGGCATTTGTTCTTTTCGTCGCGGCGTCCTTTACGGATATGCTGGACGGTAAAATTGCCAGAAAGCACAATCTGGTAACCAACTTCGGCAAGATCATGGACCCCCTTGCGGACAAAATCCTGGTTTACTCGGCATTTTGCCTTTTGATACCGGAATATGTGCCGGGCTGGATGCTGATCATCATCTTGGCGCGGGAGTTTACCGTTGCGGGAATGCGAACGGTGGCAGCCTCGGAGGGAATCGTTATCGCCGCGGGAATGAGCGGAAAAATCAAGACGGTACTTCAGATGATCGCGGTGCCGATGCTGCTTCTTTTGCCGGCATTTGAACTGGTAGGCTACGCATTCTACACGCCTTTTTACTATATTTCCTACGCTTTCCTGTGGGCGAGCCTTATCATGACGGTGTATTCGGGCGTTGAATATGTGGTGAAAAACAAAGGAGTGTTCAGACAGTAATGAAAACTGCGATTTTGACGGTAGGAACGGAAATCTTATTCGGACAGGTGGTAAACACAAATGCGGCGTTTCTTTCGAGGGAGCTTCAGGACATCGGCTATGATGTCATGTACCATTATACGGTGGGGGATAATCCGGAAAGGCTCAAAGACTTGATTTCGCTGGCGTACAGAGATTGCGACCTGATCATAACAACTGGGGGACTGGGGCCTACCCAGGACGATTTGACCAAAGAGATCATTTCGGAATCCTTCGGCGAAGAATTGGTTCTGCGTGAGGATATTCTCGCCTGGCTGAAAACCACCTTTAGCCGTGCCGGCTACCATTGGACGGAAAATAACGAAAAACAGGCATATTTCCCGGAAAATGCCGTGATTCTCGATAATCCGAAGGGAACCGCCCCGGGATTTTTATTGGAAAAGAACGGAAAAACTATTGCCGCCCTGCCGGGACCGCCCCGGGAGATGACCCAGATGTGGGAAGAGCAGCTGAAACCGCGGCTTGTGGCGAAACAGGACAGCGTAATCTATTATCGGATCGTAAGAACCTTCGCTCTTGGCGAATCAACCATGGAAACGAAGCTCTTGCCCCTGATCAACGGTCAGACCGACCCCACCATTGCCACCTACGCAAAGGAGGGGGAATGTTCCCTTAGGATAACTTCCAAGCGAAAGACCCTCGAAGAAGCGCAGAACGCCGTGGAGGAGATGCTGGGAAAAGTCGAGGCGCTGATCGGCAAATACATTTACAGCACAAAGGACGAAGAACTTCTCGATGTGGTGGGAAAAATTCTCATAGCAAAGGGAATCACGATTTCCTGCTGCGAATCCTGTACCGGCGGGCTTTTGGCAAAATCCCTCACCGATATCGCGGGAATTTCCAAGGTATTTGACCGGGGACTCGCCACCTATTCATGGAAAGCAAAAATGGAGGAGCTGGGCGTAAAAGCCGAAACCTTGGAGAAATATACCGCCGAGAGCCCCGAAGTTGCAAGGGAAATGGCAGAGGGACTGCGAAAAAAGACCGGATCTGACCTATGCATTTCCATAACCGGCGTAGCGGGACCGGAAGAGATTGACGAGGCAAGACCTGCTGGGCTAGCCTATATCGGCGTCTGCTATGAGGGAAAAACCGAGGTGATAAAGACAAAGCACCGGAACGTTTCCCGCAAATACAACCGAAATTATATGCTCCTTGTCATGCTCAACGAGATTTATAAACGGATCAGAGGCAAGCGAATTACCCCGGATAAAGTCGAAGAAATCTATAAGGAGTTTGGCACTCCGGACAGGGTGAAAGCTCATTGCCGGGCGGTGGCAGACTGCGGCGTAAGGATCGCAGAGGCTTTGAATGCGCATGGCTTTAAACTGGATCTTGATTTAATTCGAGGCGCGGGGCTGGTTCATGATGCCGCCAGAACCTTTGACCGGCATTGGGACGTGATGGCGGATAAGCTGAGAGAAATGGGCTATTACGACGAGGCGGCGATCGTAAAGGTTCACATGAATCCCGGCGAATACAATCCGCTGGATAAGATTACCGAAAGCGATCTGGTTTGTCTCGGAGACCGGCTGGTAAAAGAAGATCGGTACGTGGGAATCGACGAACGCTTCGACTATATCGTTAACAAGGCGAAAAAATACGGCGTCCTTGAATTTGACACGATTATGGAAAATAAGGCGAAGATGCGGCATCTGTTGGACGAAATTGAAGAAGCCATCGGTTGCAGCATCGACGATTTATTCAAATAATTCGAAAATGTGCGAAAAAGAGACAAAAAATCCGACATCTTATGCTTGACAAAAATGCAGAATATGGTAATATGTAAGTAAATACCATACTATTTTTAAAATAAAAAAATACTTGACCTGAAGAACAAAATCGGATAAAATAAGAACAAGAAGAACAGATGTTCTATTTCGGAGGGACAGAAAATGAGTGTAAACAACACAAAGAGCGAAAAAGACAAAGCCTTAGAAGCCGCAATGGCGCAGATACAGAAGCAGTTTGGCAAGGGTTCGATTATGAAGCTGGGGGACGATACCGCCCATATGAATATCGGCGCGATTTCCACCGGCTCCATCAGCCTTGATATCGCCACCGGAATCGGCGGCGTACCAAAGGGAAGAATCGTTGAGGTTTACGGACCCGAATCCTCGGGTAAGACGACCCTTACCCTGCATATTATAGCGGAAACCCAAAAAGCGGGGGGCAAGGCTGCCTTTATCGACGCGGAACACGCCTTAGATCCTATTTATGCGAAGAATCTGGGCGTAGACGTGGGAGAGCTGCTGGTATCCCAGCCGGATACCGGAGAACAGGCGCTGGAAATCTGCGATATGCTTGTGAGAAGCGGCGCCCTTGACGTGGTGGTCATCGACTCCGTAGCCGCCCTTGTGCCAAAGGCGGAAATACAAGGCGAAATGGGGGATTCCCATGTGGGACTTCAGGCGAGACTGATGTCACAGGCGTTGAGAAAAATCACGGGTACGGTGAACAAGTCCAATACCTGCGTGATCTTCATCAACCAGCTGAGAGAAAAGGTCGGGGTCATGTTCGGCAATCCGGAGGTTACCACCGGCGGCAGAGCGCTGAAATTCTATTCGTCCATGAGACTTGACGTCAGAAGAATCGAAAGCATCAAATCCGGCGACGGCGTAATCGGCAACAGAACCAGAGTCAAGGTCGTAAAGAACAAGGTAGCGCCGCCTTTTAAACAGGCGGAGTTTGATATCATGTACGGCGAGGGAATCTCCAAAGCCGGGGATATTCTCGACTGCGCGGTGGAAGCGAAGCTCATCGAAAAAGCCGGCGCCTGGTACAGCTTCGAGGGCAATCGAATCGGACAGGGCAGAGAAAACGTCAAGAACTACCTCAAGGAGCATCAGGAAATCATGGATAAACTGGAGGGCAAGCTTCTGGACCAGCTGAAAAACGACGGCAAGGAAGAAAAGGAACCGGAAATTCCGGAGGAAGATATCTCCGCCATCATGGACCTGTTCGTTGACGAGGACGGCGTGGTGATCGAATAGGAACTTTTATTTAGGTGCTTCGTAGCTTTTATGCGAAGCCTTCATTCAGGGAGACGACCGGTTTGTCTCCCTATTTTTTACAAATCGAGAACGTAATCCCGCAGCTATGCTTTTCTTATCTTAGAATAAGCCGTGTTGTAAAGAAAAAGGCAAGAGAAAGGTAGGGGAAAAGGTAAGGGAAAAATTTAGAAAAAAATTTTCCTCTTTACAAATTCGGCGGCAAGGTGTAAACTAATTCTTAGAGATTTCGGAAAGGAAATACAAAAATGCACGCAAATTTCTTTGAAAATTCAATGTTTGGCACGGTTCTTGCGACAGGCAGGCAGGCAGGCAGGCAGGCAGGCAGGCAGGTTCTGGTTTAGGAGCCGATTTTTTGCGTGAGATAAAACAATTTACAGCAGAACAATTATG
>CAVHEY010000041.1:0-11089 GCA_963635155.1 Bacteroides stercoris | reverse complement strand
GTAAGGTAAGCCAGGTCGTAATTATCGGTCAGCCGTTACTTTGCCAGTGTGAGGCGAATAGAAGAAAGCAGGAAGGCTTAGAATAGATCGAGATAACCAAGTATCTCGATCGAGAATCGTCCGGACATACAGAAAGGTTGAGTATGAAAAAATATATCCTAAACAAAAATATAGCGCTGCGCTCTTGGCGGCTTGTTCCCTATGCCTACTATGTTCGTGGTATTCGCAATGCTATGGGGCTGAAGGCAGAGGAATACGATTTTCTGTCTAAGTGTGATGGCGTACATGAATTTGACGATGCCGATGCTTGCGCTGCTGTTTTTTTGCAGCGAAACATGATTCATGTATCAGATGGAAGCGAGCAACTCTCCGACTGGCAAAAGCCACGTTTTTGTGATAACCGTTATTTTCCGGCGGCGAATTGGTCTATTACCGGCAAATGTAATTATAACTGTCGGCATTGCTTTATGGCGGCAGACAATGCTCGTTTAATGCGAGAATTTTCGAGGGACGAGTGGCAGAAAACACTGAATGAGCTTGACCGTTGCGGGGTACAATCTCTTACGCTCACCGGCGGTGAGCCTACCATTCACCCGGATTTTGTCGAAATTGTCCGAGAAATTTATAAGCGGGGCATGGTAGTAAATGAGTTGAACACCAATGGCTGCATGGTGAACGATACACTTCTTAAGACATTTCGTGAGATTGGAGCAAATCCACTAATGAAAATTTCCTTTGACTGCATCGGTCATCACGATTGGATGCGAGGAAAAGTCGGCGCGGAAGCAGAAGCTATGGCGGCGATTGATGCTTGTAAACGAAACGGATTTGCAGTCCGGATTCAAACCTGTGTTCATCGATTGAATATTGACACGCTGTACGAAACAGCAGAGCTGATGGCGAAAAAAGGTGTGGAGCAAATGCGTATCATTAGAACCACTGAGGTTCCACGCTGGGAGGAAAATGCCGAGGGCGCTTGCTTTGGCTTGGAGGAATATTACGATTTGATGTTGGATTTCACAGAACGCTATGCCGCAGCCGGGTATGAAATGGAAGTTGATATGTGGCAGTTCTTGCAGATCTTTCCGAAGTTTAGGCGTTATCATTACCGTCCGGTGGAAGGCAGCTGCCACAGCTTCCGGGACAGTGCGCCGGTATGTCGTGGCAACCGAGGTATGATCGCTATCAATTCCGATGGCTCCCTCGTCCCGTGCAATCAGTTTTCCGGCACTTTGGAAAAACGAGGAATCCATCTTGGGAATATAAAGACAGGGAATTTGCAAGAATTTCTCCAGGAGAGTGAATACCTTGACTATGTGACCTGTCCGATTTCCAAACTGCACGAGAAAAACGAAACTTGCCGGGAATGTGAATATAAAAAACTTTGTGCCGGCGGTTGTCGTGCACTTGCCGTATTGATGACGGAGGATTACTACGGTATCGACCCGACCAAATGCAGTTATTTCAAAAATGGCTATATGGAAAAAACAGATGAGGTATTCCGTCGTGTAGCGGAGCGTACCGGAATCTGCTATCACAATTTTGATGATGTGAGAATGATATAGGAAAAGGAAAGCTGCATAGCTGGAAAACATCGCCAAACCCTTTAACGCAGATTTCAGAGATTTCATCTGTGGCTGCGCGTTTAGATATGCGCGTATTGTATTGCAATGAGCCATACAATGTGCTATAATCAATAGCAGAAAGGAGGGCGCTTCTTATGGCAACAAAAAGTGCAAATGTAACGGCTCGCGTACAACCTGAAATTAAGCGACAGGCGGAGGCGGTTTTGGAGAAAATAGGATTGCCCGTTTCGGTTTTGATTGACACCTTATATAGACAAATTATTATGACAGGCGGTGTTCCCTATTCCTTATCCGTTCCGAACTTGCCTACAAGGGACAATATGACAGATGCTCAATTTAATGCAATGATGGAAAAAGGCTATCATCAGGCAAAGTCAGGAGAAGGACTTTCCGTTGACGAAGCCTTTGCCAAAATTCGCGGGGGTATTTAAGTATGCGGTACGAAGTTAGGCTGACCTCACAGGCAATCGGACAAATTGAAGAAATCGCACAGTATATTTCTAAAATTTTGTCGGCACCGGAAACTGCGCGAAGATGGGTAGATGCATTGCAAAGTGAAATCGCAAAGCTGAATTTTATGCCGTCACGTTACCCGCTTATAGAGGAAGAACCATGGCATAGAAAAGAAATCCATAAAATGCCTTTCAAGAATTTCCTCGTATATTATCTGATTGACGAGTACAAGAAGGCAGTATGGGTTACGGCAGTGATTTATGGGCGGAGGGACCAGATTGTGGCTCTGGCGGATATGTCGTTTGACGATGCAGAGCGATAAATTCCGCGTCTGAGCACAACGGTTCCGCACAATGAACAATTTGATATTGTGCTCGCGTCTTGCCACAGTCTTGAAGTGCGAGATAACCGAATTTCTCGAATAAACCTGTTCAACCTGTCCTTATCGGGCAGGTTTTTCTTTCCCTTTTGATTTTAGAAAAAAGTTTACAATTTGTTAAATTTACTTGAAAATAGGCGCAAATTATGGTATCTTGCAGATAGAAGAACCGGAACAGGAAAGCATATACCGGCAAATAAATAATGGAAAAGTAAAAAAACCGATATACCTTTTCAGCATTTTTGCGTATAAATATATGAAACCACAAGAGAGGAGATACAATGAATAACAAACTCACTCCTGAGCTGCTTGAAAAAGCAAAACAGGCAAAAAACTCCGAGGAGCTGATTGCTCTCGCAAAAGAAAACGGCATAGAACTGACCGCAGAAGAAGCAAATACATATTTTGAGAAGCTCAATCCCAAAGACAGCGAGCTTTCCGACGACGAGCTTGACAGTGTAGCCGGCGGGAAATGCGGAACGATCTACTATGATGGCTACCCGGTTGTTTCAAATTTCAATAGCTGCGAATACTATAGTGAGAGCTCATGGGATGGAAGCGGATACTGCATGGACTGCACCTACCTTGGCGTCGGGGCGGACGGATGGTTGCCTATTTGCACCTGCCGGGCAAGACGCAACAACTGATTCGGACGGCTGAATGAGCAAATACATATTTTGCATCGTTTCGCATCGGGATTAAATAAAAGCTACATCTCCGACCTGTCCTGATTGGGCAGGTTTTTGTGCTGAATCAATTTTTTAACGTTCATTTTTTAAGCAACCGATAGGAACCGAAGTTATGGTATCTTGCAAAGAGGAGGATCGGAACATGAAAACATATATCGACAAATATGATTCGCCGTTGGGGGCTATCACCATTGCCTGTGACGGGGAGGCTATCACCGGGCTGTGGTTCGACGATCAGCGGTATTTTGGCTGCGCACTTCCCGAAACCTACGAGGAAAAACCATCTTCTCCGCTTCTCAAAGAAGCCGCGGGGTGGCTTGACATCTATTTTTCCGGACAGGAACCTGACTTTCTCCCGCCTCTGAGATATGGCTCTACACCTTTCCGCAAAAGGGTTTGCGACATCATGCTTGAAATTCCCTATGGCAAGACCATGACCTATGGCGAAATTGCCGCTCGGATCGCCGGCGAAAAGGGCATAGCCAAAATGTCTGCCCAGGCGGTGGGCGGTGCGGTGGGGCATAACCCGATTTCCCTCATGATTCCTTGCCACCGGGTCGTGGGAACTAACGGCAGCCTTACAGGCTATGCAGGGGGAATCGACCGCAAGGTGAAGCTTCTTACGCTGGAAAAAACCGATATGACAAAGCTTTTTATACCGAAAAAGGGAACCGCATTGTGATGACGGTTCTTTGCTTTGTTTAAGCTTTTTTTATCGAATCACCTTGGAAATTTTCTCCGATCTGTGGTATACTTATACGGTACGTCTTTTTGGCGAAATTTTAATTTTATTTAAGGGGGAAAAGTATGCTCTTTAAAAACATAAGCATTTTAGACGAAAATTTGGATATAAAAGAAAATATGTATGTGGGGATTTCCGGCAGCCGCATAGACTATATCGGAACAGAAGAACCGGCGCCGGGGGCGGACTACGGCAGAGTTTACGATGGAAAAGGAAAGCTGCTCATGAGCGCTTTCTATAATTCCCACGGGCATTCACCCATGGCACTTATGCGGGGCTACGGCGAGAATATGGCGCTTCAGGACTGGCTGAACAAAAAAATCTTTCCTTTCGAGGATAAACTCACCGGCGAGGCGGTTTACTGGGCTACCATGCTTACCATGGCGGAATCCATGCGGTTCGGCATCGTATCCACCAGCGATATGTACTATTTCATCGACGATATGGTCGCCGCAACTTCGGAATCCGGAATGAAAGGAAACATTTCCCGGGCGATCGTCAATTTCGACGACAGCGACGTTTGGCAGCTTCCCTCCATGCAGGAAATGAAAAGAACCTTCGAAGCATATCATAATACCGATGATGAAAGAATAAAAATTGATGTGAGCATTCACGCCGAATACACCTCGAATCCGCTGGCGGTACGGGCAGTGGCAGAATACGGCAAAGAAGTGGGGGCAAGAATGCACATTCACGCCTCGGAAACCCGGCTTGAACATGAGCAGTGTAAGGAAAGACATTCCCTTACTCCTGTGCAGTATTTTGCAAGTCTGGGCGCGCTGGATCTGCCGACTACGGCGGCGCACTGCGTCTGGATCGAGGGGGAAGATTTTGACATATTAAAAGAAAAGAAGGTGACGGTGGCGTCAAACCCGGTGAGCAATATGAAGCTTGCCAGCGGCGTTTGCAATGTGCCGGAGCTTTTGCGGCGAGGCGTGAGGGTTGCCATAGGAACCGACAGCGTGGCAAGCAACAACAGCCTGAATTTCTTCGAGGAAATGAAGGTTTTCGCCATGGCTTCCAAGATGATGTTTCGGGATCCTACCGCTGTTACGCCGAGGGAGACCTTGTATGCGGCTACCAGAGGCGGCGCTCTCGGACAGGGGAGAGCTGACTGCGGGCTGCTGAAAGAGGGCTTCCGTGCAGACCTAATCGTGGTGGATATCAGCACCCCGAATATGTGCCCGACCCATGACCTGAAAACCAACCTTGTCTATTCGGCGTCCGGCACCGATGTGCTTTTGACGATGGCAGACGGAAAAGTGCTTTACGAAAACGGCGAATATCTGACCATGGATATTCAGCAGGTTATGAGCGAGGCAAAGCTTCACACCGAGAAGATACTCAAAACCCTGTAAAAGAGGAAAATCCAAAAGACATTCGAAGCTCGGTAAAGGGCAAATGAAAGAAGAAAGGCTAATCTATATGGCTGGAAACAAATTTTTAAAGGGCGCTGCGATTCTGGGGATTGCCGGAATTTTGGTGAAAATCATGGGAGTTTTCTTCAGACTTCCTTTGACCAACTGGATAGGCGCGGAGGGAATTTCCTATTACAGCTCGGTTTATCCGATTTACGTGTTTTTCCTCACCCTTTCCACCGCAGGAATCCCCGTGGCGATATCCAAAATGGTATCCGAAAGAGTCGTGGTGAATAACTACGGCGGCGCTCACAAGGTCTTTCATACGTCGCTTTTGTTTATGGCGGCGTTTGGATTCCTTTCGTTTATGCTGATGCATTTCGGGGCGGGATTTATTGAAGATGTGGTTCTTAAGAACCCCGGAACGAGTCTGTCGATTCAGGCTATCGCGCCGTCGCTGTTTTTCGTTCCCGTAATGGCGGCTTACAGAGGATATTTTCAGGGGCGGCAAAATATGAATCCAACGGCACTGTCCCAGTTCTTTGAACAGCTTTTTCGGGTAGTGGTGGGGCTTTCGCTGGCATACTACCTGATACCCACGGGGCTGGAAGCCACAAACGCAGGGGCAACCTTCGGCTGTACGGCGGGAGCCGTCGCAGGGCTTGTTGTGGTCATAGCAATTTATCTTTGGAATCTGCCGACGATAAGAAGCAAGATACACCGAAATAAATCGAAGGAGAGGCTGGAAAGCACCTCGGCAATCATAAAACGGCTTTTACTCATTGCCGTTCCCATCACCATCGGCGCGTCCATACTCCCTTTAATGGAGACGATAGACAGTGCTGTAATCATGCGAAGACTGCAAGCCAGCGGCTGGAGCCTTGTGGAATCCAAGACGCTGTGGGGAAGACTGGGGGGATATTGTAACTCCCTCATCGGACTACCCCAGGCATTTACCCAGGCGGTGGTAATGAGCCTTGTGCCTGCAATCGCGGCAGCCTTTAGCATCGGCAATCGGAACGAGGTCAGAGAAACCTGCAAGCTGGGAATGCGGGCGGCGATGCTCATCAGCTTTCCCTGCGCCGTGGGTATGTTTTCCCTTGCGGAGCCGATTCTGCATTTGCTTTATCCGAGTCAGCTGGCAGAGGCAACGGCATCTGTACCGACCCTGCGCATCATGTGCGTGGGAATTGTTTTCATGTCGGCGCTTCAGACCCTTACGGGGGCGCTCCAAGGCGTTGACAGACAGGTGATCCCTGTGAAAAATCTTGCCATCGGCTCCCTGGTAAAGCTGGTGTTGACCTATGTGCTGGTGGGAATCAGACCCATCAATGTAAACGGCGGACCCATCGGGACCATCGCGGCATATATCATCGCCACGGCGCTGAACGCGGCGTATTTGAAAAAGGACATCGACATCAAATTCGATTATTCCCTGACCTATTTCAAGCCGGCGCTGGCTTCGATTCTCATGGGAATCGCGGCGTTCGCAGGCTACAAGCTGCTGTTTTTCCTGACGGCAAGCAATGCCATATCCACGCTTCTTGCGATTGCAATCGGCGTAGTCTGCTATGTGGTCTTGATTTTCATGCTAAAGGCGATCACCAAGGAGGAACTTGCAAGACTTCCGAAGGGCGATAAACTGGTAAAGATTATGGATAAATTTATAAAGTAGGTAAGAATATGGCGATCAGAGAAGAATATTTATATTTAACCGATGCGGGAAAAGACAGCAAAGAAGCAATCGAAAGGCTTGCGGAAATCATCTCTCTTCTAAGGCGCGAATGTCCCTGGGACAGGGTGCAGACTCACGAAACTCTGCGAAAGGGCATGATTGAAGAGGCATACGAGGCAGTTGAGGCGATAAACAATAGGGATATGCCGAACCTGCGGGAAGAACTGGGAGACGTGCTTTTGCAGGTGGTATTTCATGCGCAGCTGGCGGAAGAATCGGGGGAATTTGACCTGAAAGACCTGATAAACGAGGAGTGCGAGAAAATGATACGCCGTCATCCTCATGTTTTTTTGCAGGAAACGCAAAATAATAGCATAAAATCTATTGACAAAGTGCTTGAAAAATGGGAAAATATCAAGGTAAAGGAGAAGCACGAAGATTCGTATGCTTCCCGCCTTGAGAGAGTGCCTAGGGCCTTGCCGGCATTGACGCGAGCATTCAAGGTTCAGAAGAAAGCCGCAGACGTGGGTTTTGACTGGGCGGAGGTTTCCGCAGCGTTTGATAAAGTGACAGAGGAGCAAGCAGAGCTTAGAGAGCAGTGCGCCGAAGAAACCGCATCAACGCAGAGGATTGAAGAGGAGATGGGGGATCTGTTGTTCTCCTGCGTGAATGTTGCCAGATTTTTGGATATTGACCCTGAAAGTGCATTGCATTATACTATCGATAAGTTCATGAGAAGATTTCGCTACATCGAAGAGGGGGCGATTGCTCTGGGAAGGAACTTAGAAGATATGTCATTAGATGAGATGGACAAGCTTTGGGAAGAGGCGAAAGGTTTAGAACATAAAGGATAGGCATAATTTGTTAATATTATTTACCATTATCTAAAGGAGGATTTTAAAATGAACAAGGCTGAATTAGTTGCTGCTGTTGCAGAAAAAACCAATTTTACTAAGAAAGACGCAGAGGCTGCTATCAACGCAATGGTTGCAAGCATCGAAGAAGCGTTAGTAAAGGGCGACAAGGTACAGCTCATCGGTTTTGGTACTTTTGAAACAAGAGAAAGAAAGGCAAGACAGGGAAGAAACCCTAGAAAGCCGGAAGAAGTTATCAAGATTGAAGCATCAAAGGCTCCTGTATTCAAGGCAGGCAAAGCATTAAAAGATGCTGTAAACAAATAAAGTAAAATTTTGCCGGTGTTGCGCCGGCAAATATGCTTTGATAATTTAGGCAAGCAATTGCCTTTATTATAAACATTTCAAACCTAATGGCTCATTAGAGGGTTAGGGAAAGGCACTTATGAGAATCGACAAGTTTTTGAAAAACTCAAGATTGATACGCAGGCGAACCGTGGCGAAAGAAGCTTGTGATCAGGGGCGTATTTCCATAAACGGCAAACCCGCAAAAGCAGGAACCGAGGTCAAGGTGGGTGACATTATCCACATCGAGTTCGGCAACAGCTCCGTATCCGCGAGGATTTTGGAAATAAGCGAATCTTGTAAGAAAGAAGCCGCAACAAAAATGTATGAAATAATTCAGTAAAAAGGACCGAAAGGTCTTTTTTACTTTTATGGGGCTGTGTGTCCGGCAAAGCCGGATCACACTTGCCGGTGTAAGTCCGCTCACCCCTTTGACGGGCGGAAGCGATGGATCGTGCAGGCAAAACCTCGGCGGGTATTTTCCCCCGCCTTTGCTCAGAAAACATTTCCCCAGTTCACCTCGTCATTTGCCCAGAGAAAGGTAAGCTGCTCGCTCATGGCGTTAAGCTCGCCTGAGGAATTTGACACGTCCGCGGCTTTCACATATTTTATGGATTTTGCCATGGAATAGTCGATTTCATTTATGGTCTGGGTGTCCAGAAAGAAAATCGCCTTGCTCCTGTAGCCACTCCAGTCCTTATTCAGCTTTTCCATCAAGAGATAGGAAGTCTCCCAGTCGGAAGCCTCCACCGCAGGCAAAATTTCTTCTTCGATAAATCGGGTAAATCCGTTGATTTGGCTATGGGAATAGTTGGCGAAAATCAGCCAGCCGCCGATTAAAATTCCGACGCTCAGCACCGCCGCAAGGAGTTTTTTCATAGCTTTACCTCCCCACTCAGACCGCCGCTTTTTTCGGAAGAAAGGTAGGCGTGAATCTGCTTTTTCTCGTCAAAAAAGGCGAGGAAAATTTTTTCAGGGCTTTCAATGCCGGATTTTTTTAACTTTGCCTCGAAAGCCTCCCGGCTCAGTCCCAGCGCAAGAAGATTCTTTTCGTATAGCTTGCCGTCGGAAATAATCAGCATGGGAAGAACCCCCTCTGTTACGGCAAGCTCGATGTCTTTGGGCGTAAGGGGCTTGTTCTCCGCTTTCGGGATCACCGTTAGCTGACCGTTGGACTCCATGACCGCATATTGCACGTCGGCGAGAGACGGGCAGTTTTCCAGACGGAGCTGCTCCATCAGGTCGGTGGTGGTAATTCGCAGCCTTTTCAGCTCCTTGATATTTAGCTTCCCTTTTTCAACCAGGACGGAGGGCTTATCCGTAATGAAATTCTTAAACCACTCGCATTTTGTGGAAAGCCAGGAGATGCATATTTGCAGGAACATCAGGGTTACGATTGCCATGACGCCGTTAATGAGGGAGGCTGAGGTTGAATCGATGGGAATGGCAGCAAGCTCTGCGATCATAAAAAGAATGACCATCTGAAAAGGGGACATTTTCGACAGTTCTGACTTTCCCATCATTCGAACGGCGAACAAAACCGCCGCATAAAGAATAAATGTACGGATTGCGACAATTAACAAAGGAATACCTCCTAACAAACTTAACCGAATTTACCGGATTAAAATTTTCTAAAGAGTATTGTTTACCGATTCCGGATTTGATATACTGAATGCCGACTAAAGGAGAATTTTTTATGTGCGCAGAACAAGGAGACAGAAAAAACAATCGAAAAAGTGACAGGAAAAGCTACGGGCTGTATTTTTTCCTGTACTGCCCGTTGGGGGTTCTCAGCCCCCTGATCGGACAATATCTGAGCGGAATCGGCTTTTCGGGTACCCAGGTGGGAACGGTAACCTCTCTGGGCACGGCTACTGCGGTTTTTGCGGGAATGTTCTGGGGAAAAATCTTTGCGAATTCAGGACAAAAACGGAAAATTATCGCTTTTCTGTTTTTCGGAGCCTCCGCCTTCGCGCTTCTGGGGCTTTGCACGACGAGCTTCCTCTTATATGCGGGAATTTACGCGGCGATGTATTTTTTCCAGGGACCTGCTCACGGGCTTTGCGACTCTTTGGTAATCGAAAACGGACAAAATTTTCCGGTTATCCGTTCCTGCGGGGCGGTGGGATATGCTGTAGCGGTGTGCTTTGCGGGAACCCTTGCGGAAAAATATGACCTGTCGGTTATTTTCTATATCTATGCCATAACCTTTCTTATCGCAGCTGCGTTTATTATGGCGCAAAAGGAGCCGCCTTTGCGCAGGCGAAGCGAGAAAAGCGTCAGCGTAAGGGAACTGATTCCGAATAAAAAATACCGCAGGCTTCTCATCTGCGCCTTTCTTGTGGTGGGAACCAATATAAGCAACAGCACCTATTTCGGCTATCTTTTCCGGGAGGGCGGGGGAAGCATCGGAGGCATCGGCGTGGCGTTTTTACTCATGGCAGGCAGCGAGGCGCCCTTCATGTTTTTGATCCCTTATCTCAACCGCAAAATTTCTTCGGAGAAGCTTTTGCTTATCGCCATGTTCTTTTGTGTGGGACGCTTCGGATTTTATGCTTTCGGACCGGGTTACAAGCTGCTCTTGGCTACCTTTTTCCTCCAGGGAATCAGCGAGGGGATCATACTGGTTGAAATCGTAAAATATTTCGGCAAAATTGTGGAGCCGCGTCTAGCGAGCATAGCCGTATCGACCTATTACGCTTTGGGAAACAGCTTAAGCATCATCGTATGTAGCTTTGTGGGCGGGTTGATATTGGACGGCTTCGGAGCCAGAGGCGTGTATCTTTTTTATGCTGTGCTGAATGTATTGGCCTGTGCGCTGTATGTGAGCTTTGGGCTATATAAAAGGACCGCGTGATGGAAAATCGTACGGGAAGAGGTGCGTTCCCCGGACCTTAGGACTCCGCCGCGCAAAAACTCTGCGAAAAAACGCGAAAAAAACGTAAAAACTCCCAAAATGCACTTGACAGGAGGGGAAAAGGGTGGTAATATAGACAAGCTGTCGCAAG
>CAVHEY010000040.1:7015-11148 GCA_963635155.1 Bacteroides stercoris | reverse complement strand
GCCTCCGGTCTTTTCTCTTCCGGAACCGCATCCATACGCATACCCACGCCGATGTCTGCCGAAAAGCGAAGCTGATTATACTCGGAGAGGAGCTTCGGAATATTAAGCTGCATCGGACAGCCGTCACAGCAGTATCTGCAAGCCGTACATGGAACGGAGTCCTTCATTCCCTCCGCGATATCAAGAACAAGTTTCCGCTCATCGGGATTCAAAGGTTTGTCCTCTTCAAAGGTCTTTACATTATCCTGCATCTGCTCCATATCCGACATACCGCTGAGAATTACGGTGACTCCCGGAATGCCCTGAAGGAATCGGAAACTCCAAGCAGGAATACTCTCCCCTTGCCTTTTTGCCTTCAGCTTTTCCTCTTCGGTTTCGGAAAGTTTCGCCAGCTGCCCGCCGCGAACCGGTTCCATAACCCAAATCGGGAGATTATGCTCGTTTAAGATCCGGCATTTTTCCTCCGCCTGCTGCAGGCTCCAGTCCAGATAATTAAGCTGGATCTGGCAAAAGTCCATCTTGTCGCCGCAGTAGTCCAAAATTTCTCTGAGATTGTCCGGGCTGCCGTGGGTGGAAAATCCAAGATATTTGATTCTTCCCGCTTCCTTTTCTTTCAGAAAATAGTCAAGGACACCAAGCTTCGGATCCTTATAGGTCGCCAGCGAATTTTCGTAGACATTATGTAAAAGATAAAAATCGAAGTAGTCAACGTCGCATTTTTTTAGCTGTTCTTCAAAGATCATCTTCGGGTCGTTATTTTTCATATGCATATGCCCCGGATACTTCGTTGCCAGATAAAAGCTTTCCCGCGGGTAGCGATTCAGCGACTTGCCCACGATTTGCTCCGATTGTCCGTTCATGTAGGGATATGCCGTATCGTAATAATTGATGCCATGTTCCATTGCATAGTCAATCATCTTGTCAACCAGCGCCTCGTCAACGCCGCAGGGGTTCCCCTCCGCGTCTTTGCACTGCGGAAGTCGCATGGTTCCGAAACCCAGCGCAGAAAGTTTCATTCCCTTAAATTCCTTGTAAATCATTTGATTAGCCTCCTTATCCAATATTTTCCGTTATCTAAAACAATATTTTCCTTTGCCATGACCCTTTACGGGTCTGATTATATCATTATCCAGTAAAAGCTTTACAATCTCATAGGCTCTCGTCCCTTTCAGACCGGTGATGCCCTCCACATCTTTACGGCTAAACATTTCCATCGCCGAGCATTTGTCGTATAAAAGCATGATATGCGCGACCGTCTTATGGAAAATCTCATCGTCAATATTCGCTAATTTTTCTTGAATATTCGCTTTTTTATCGTGAATATTCGCTTTTGGTGAGTCAATATTCGCTTTTACATCATATATATCATAAATATTCACTTTTTCCTTTACGCAGAAGCCCCCGCTTATGTGCATCGACCGGTTATGCAGCTCGTTTTTTTCATTCAGCAAAAGATTTCTGAGAAAAAGCTCAAGATATTCCGTTGTTTCATGAACGTTATGCCTTAGGTCGTTGTAGTTTGCTCTTACCAGAGCGTTTCTGAAGTACCACGCATGTTCCGCAAAGATATCATTTGTCACGTCAAAGCCCAAGGTTCTAAGATATTTGATAAAAAATACGGCGGTAGTTCTCGTGTTTCCCTCTCCGAAAACATGAATCTGCCACAATCTTGAAACAAAAATGGCAAGGTGGCGGATTATGCTATCCATATTAAGCCCCTTGTAGCTGAATTTCTTTTCTTCGGCAAAATCATATTCTAAAGTAGCGCGAAGCTCCGAGGCGCTCCCGTATAATACGGTGGCTCCGTCAAGAACCCACTCGCTTTTGGTAATATTATAGTTTCGTAAAGTTCCCGCGTGCTTGTATATCCCCGTAAAAAGTTTCTTGTGAATGGAAATATACTCGTTGGGGGTAAAGGAAAATGCTTTTTCCGATAATAACTCGGCAATACGCAGGGAAACCTTGTCCGCTTCTTCGGTTCTGTCCGCAGCGCCGTTTTCCGGATTTTGTTCATAGTAAGCGTTCAGCAGAACCTGCGCTTCCTCGATGGATATTTTCCCCTCGATGTTCTTGATGGCGGTGTCAATCAGATATTTTGACGGTTTCAGCCCATCAACGGATTGCAGCCCTATCGCCGTGTGCCAAGCATAGCCCTTTTCCTTTATGCTCGGTTCCGCTTGTTTTATATACTCCTTAAATGGATCTCTTTGCATTTTTTCTCCTCGTTATCTGTCTGCCGGCATAGTTCTATCGGCGCTTGTCTACAGGTGAAAGGGTGTTTTTACATAATCCGAGTTCGCGTAAAGGTCCCGTCCCAAGGCAAGGCTATACAAGTCGCCTGCCAAAATGTCCTTTTCCAGCGTCTTCGCTATTTCCGGAAATAGCGGGGCTTCCTTGTTCATATTGGTTATGACGGGAAGCTTGCAGCGTTCGGATTTCTTGACCTCTTTGAGATATTTTGCGCCCGGCTCGTCAAAGGCGAGTACCCTTATATAGTTTTGTGCCGTCTTTACGGTTTTACGGTCGACCCCCAGCAGGGTCATGATCAAAAGCCTTGCGATTCGGGTTCTGGTGTATCGCTTGGATTTCAAATCGCCAATCAACTCGTCCATGTTTTTCCAATAGCGCACATTTGCTTTCATTTTATTCCCCAGACCCTCTTCAGCCCCAAAGATTGCGTTCAGTTCCTCGCAGTCGCTGAGCAGTATTTTTTCAACGATGAGGGGAAAAAGCTTGTCCGGCGTGCCGATTTTTTCAGCGCGTTTCGCCAGCATTTCCCCGGTAATCGGTGGGACAAGACCGGAAATATCCTCGCCGCCGGTGAGCATCGCGCGTATTCCCGTGGCAGAAGCCATGTCTCCCTTTGCGGTAAGTTCATGGTATCCGCTTCCCTGCCGTTTAACCGTCAGCGGTTTTGCCCGCTTTATAAATCGCAGATATTCCAGGGCAAGGAGATTATTCGGCGAATCGAAGACCCGCGAGGCTTCCTCTCCAAGAAGCCTTGCAACGGCTTCCCTTTGGGCTTTCGGGTATGCGACGCCTTTTTTAACTGCCTCTTTGACAGCTTCCTCTATTTCCCCGCGGTGTTTATTTGTTTCCCGGGAAATATTCAAAAGCTCCTCCATATTTCCCGACTCGCTGCCAAAGGAAATATAGTCGCAGCCCAGGTTTTCGAGGATTTCCACACCGCCCTTTGCGAAATATCCCGCGTTGTTTGCGGCAAAAAGTACCGGAAGCTCCACCACAAGATTGACCCCGTTTTTTACGGCAATCTCGGCTCTCGTCCACTTGTCCAGAAGCGCCGGCTCGCCCCTCTGGGTAAAATTCCCGCTGATAACCGCAAGGCAGACCTCCGCCCCCGAGATTTCCAGACTCTTTTTGAGATGATAGTTGTGACCGTTGTGGAACGGGTTGTATTCTGCGATGATGCCCAGACTTTTCATGCTTTTCATGCTGTCCTCTCTGTCCTCTCGTAATTCGCGGATAAAATCGCTTTCGATGTTATTATTATAGCACAGCCATGGAAAGAATAACAGAAAGAATTCCCGCCAGCAGTCCGTGGGTCAATTTGATTTTCAGAATGGTTCCGCTGCCGATCCCGCTTCCCGAAGTCATTGATACGGACTGCCCGATTACCGAAAGCCCGCCGAAGGAAACCACGAAAGATATCAGTGCAGTTTTAAGCCTAAGATTGATGTCGCAAAGGCTGATCATCTTTGCGCCTACGGTCATTTCAAAAATGCCTTTGAGAAAGGACGCCGCGGTTTCGTTTTTGATTGCGGAAAGCGCCCCTGTCGTCTCGATGAGATCGATCGCTATCATGAACAAAATCAGATAAGCCAGAATGACCGCCATGGAGCGAAAGCCCGATAATATCGCCGCAGTGAAGTTCTCCGCCGTAGCGGGAATCGCCTCTTCGGAAAGTCCGTGGCGGTTTCTTGCCGGTTTCGGCACGGAATTTTCGCGGCGGTTTGCCATTACCTCGGGGAAAGCCCGAACACCGTAGCCCTTTCGTTTCTCCCTTTTCGGTGCTCGGTAGAGCAGCCCGTTTAGCGCAGCCCCCGCATAATGGGCTACTGCGATAACTCCCGCCGCTTTGTAGCTTCCCAGAAAGGCTCCGATGGTACCGATGA
>CAVHEY010000040.1:0-6803 GCA_963635155.1 Bacteroides stercoris | reverse complement strand
ATCGGCACGATGGAGTTTGCCCAAATGATTATCGCAGTTTTGCTGCCCGACTCGGTTATGTCCGGAAAGATCACCATTGCTCCGGCAAAAAACACGGCTGCCGCAAGTATGAAATTGGTACCTGATTTATTCTTACCCATGTAACCAATCTATGCGAAAGCCGTGAAATTATCACCATCTCATAGCAGTTTAGAAAAGCCCGCCGAAAAGACCGCCGTTTCCGTTGTTGTCGTTGTTACAGAAGATTAAGTAAATTACAACGATAAGGATGATCAGCCAGATTCCGCTGCCGCTGTTGTTGTCGCAGCAAGGATTGCAATTGCGAGGCGGGCAGGCTGGCGGCGGGCAGCAGGGCTCAGGTGGCGGGCAGGTCGGCGGGCAAGGGGGCCGGCAACATTTTTGCCTGCACTTTTCCCTGCAATCCTTTTCGCAGCATTCCAGACATTCCTTTGCCTCGTTACGGTTCTTTCGTTCCCATTGTTCACCCATAAAAAAACCTCCATACTATTTTTTATCATACTATGCGAGGTTCATCAAAATTGCTAATTTTTAAATGCGTCAAAGGCGCCGCCGCCAAGGGGATCGTCAGCCCCTCCGAAGCCTTCGTTTTCCTCTTCCCCATCTCCCATGGCGAGCATGTCCCCCAGCGAGACGATGTATTCGTCCAGAGGATAATCCATGCATTCCGAAAAGTCGTATTCGTACTTATTTGCATTTCCGCTGATTCCTTCAACCCGGGAAGCTGCAATGGCATCTCTCAAAGGCATCTTTGTTTCTTCCATGGTTCCCAGGTCTGTGCAGTACGCTTCGCTTTCCATGGAATACCAGCGCCTGAACCTTTCCAGTTCCTCGGCAAGCTTTGTTTTGAGGTTTTCGTCATCGCTGCAATTCCTGCACATTCCCACAAATGCCCGTCTGACATTTTCAAAAATCGTAAAGACTTCCGTCTGGCTTCCCGGCACGAATCCGGAGATTTCTTCAAAGTAGTTGTCGCAAAGCTGCGCCAGCGTGTCTTTGTCCACCTCGCCAAAAAGCTCCGCCACGTCGGCAAATTCCAGTTCTTCATCGCATTCCAAAAAATCCGCCAAGTTTTCAAAATATTCAAATTCTTCCGGACTTTCTATGTCAAGATGCGCGTATAATTCTCTTTTGTCCAATTTTTTCTCCTTTTTTACAAATCAAGATTTTTAAACTTCATAAGTAAGTCAGATTTTTCTGTTTCAAGGATTTTCTGTATCATGTTTACAAAGTTTTCCGAAAGGTCACTGGCGTAGTACACATTTTCCCTGTCGTTTTCCTCTGCCAAGAGGTCCTCTTTTTCCAGTATTTCTTTGATCCTTGCGATAATCTCGTAGGAGGGATTGACGATCCGAAGCTTCGGATAGAGCCGCATGATGTTTTCCCTGATGATCGGATAGTGGGTGCAGCCCAGAACCAGCGTATCCAGCTTGTTTTCGCCGACAAAATCGTCGAGATAGTATTTTATGGTAAGATCCATGATCTCGTTATCTATTATGCCCTCTTCGATGAGGGGTACGAATGCCGGTGCCGCCTTGCTGAAAACATGGAGCTTCGGATTTTGCTTTAGGATTTCCCGTTCATAATCTCCGCTGGCAATGGTGACTTTCGTTGCAATTACTCCGATTCGGTTATTTTCGTCACAGGTCTTGGCAATTTTTCCCGCCGCCGGATTGATGATCCCCACAATGGGAATGTCCGGAAAGCGCTTTTGCAAGTCATAAAGGCAGGTAGATGTGATCGTATTGCAGGCAATTACCATCATCTTCACATCTTTTGTATATAAAAAATCAGCAATCTGATTGGCGTAATGCTTTATCGTGCTTACGGCTTTTGAACCGTAGGGCGTTCTTGCGGTATCTCCGAAATAAATCACATGCTCATTCGGTATCTGCGAAAAAAGATTCGGAATGCAGGTCAGTCCGCCCAGACCGGAGTCAAAAAAACCTATTGCTCTGTTGTCCATTTGGGGTTATATTCCTTTCTGTTTTGTGGTATACTGTTTAATTATAGTATTATACATCAAAAATAATTCTTTCGCCATACAAGGAGGGCAAAAATGTCTGATAAATTATGCAAACAGCGCAGTGAAATCGATCAAAGGTTCAAATGGGACATCGAGGCGATGTATCCTGACGAGTCGTTATGGGAAAATGACATCCGGGAATGTGTGCAGAAAGCCTCGGAATTTACCCGTTTCATGGGAAAAGTTACCGAATCCCCGGAAACTCTCTATGAAGCCCTTGCCGAGAAAGATCGTATTTTTCTGAAGCTGGAACGGGCTTTTGTCTATGCCGCCATGAAAAAGGACGAGGATAACCGTCTTGCCAAGTATCAGTCCATGGACGATCGATGCGGCGCGGCTTGCGCGAAGATTTCCGCCTCCCTTTCCTTCTTTGCTCCGGAGCTTCTGGCAGCGGAACCCGAAACCATCAGAAAATACATCGATGAGAATCCGAAGCTGGAAACCTACCGTTTCGCTCTGGAAGATGCTCTCCGGGAAAAGGAGCATGTGCTTTCCGCAGAGGAAGAAAACCTGCTTGCCCAGCTCAGCGAGGTAACCGGAGCCTCCGGCGACATTTTCAAAATGCTCAATAACGCGGATTTGACTTTCGGAACAGTGGTTGACGAGGATGGTGATACGGTAAGCCTGACTCACGGTAACTACATTAACTTTATGGAAAGTCACGATAGAGAGGTCAGAAAATCCGCATTTTCCAATATGTATGAGGCATATAAGGCTCTGATTAACACCATTGCCACCGCCTATAACTACAATGTCAAGGACGATGTGGTTACGGCAAGGATCCGCAAATACGATTCGGCCCGGCAAGCGGCACTTTCTTCGGGAAATATTCCGGAAGCGGTTTACGACAATTTGATATCAGTCGTTCACGAATATCTTCCGGTGCTTCACCGCTATACGGAGCTCCGCAAGAAAGTCCTGGGCGTAGAGGAGCTGAAAATGTACGATATTTATGTGCCTCTTGTTAAACTCCCTAAGCGGATCATCCCTTATGAAGAGGCTCTCTCGATAATGCAGGAGGGACTCGCTCCGCTGGGCACGGAGTACCTTGCGCAGGTTGACAGGGGAACCAAAGAGGGCTGGATCGATGTTTACGAAAACGAGGGCAAAACCAGCGGTGCCTACAGCTTCGGCTCTTACGACAGCAAGCCTTATATCCTGCTGAACTATGCCGACACGCTGAAAGATGTGTTTACGATTGTCCATGAGATGGGACACTCCATGCACTCTTTCTATACCCGCAAAACTCAGCCTTTCGTATACGGCGACCACTCTATTTTTACGGCGGAGGTTGCTTCCACGGTAAACGAATCCCTGCTGATGCAACACCTTTTGCACAAGGAAACCGACCCGGAAATGCGAAAATATCTCATAAACTACTATATCGAAGAGTTCCGCACCACCCTTTTCCGCCAGACCATGTTTGCCGAATTTGAGATGCTCACCCATAAAGAGGTGGAAAACGGCGGTGTGCTTACCGCGGAATGGCTCTGCGAGATTTATGATAAGCTCAACAAAGATTACTTCGGTCCTGCCCTTGCGGAGGACGAATATATCAAATACGAATGGGCGAGGATCCCGCATTTTTACAGGAGCTTTTATGTTTACCAGTACGCCACGGGCTACTCCGCAGCCACAGCGATTTCAAAGAGGATCCTTACCGGCGGCGAAAAAGCGCGGGAGGACTATATCGAGTTTTTAAAGAGCGGTTCCTCGGATTATCCGGTGGAGCTTCTGAAGATCGCAGGGGTCGATATGTCAAGCCCCGAGCCTATCAGAGCTGCCATGGAAACCTTCAGGTCGCTGGTTACGGAGCTGGAAACGCTTCTATAGAGGGATAAGAGCATGAAAACCAAGAAAATATTTATCTACGCAAACACCACCGAAATGAGCGCAAAAATCGAAAGATTTCTTCGGGAAAAGCTGGTGAAATCAGGGCTTCGGGCTTATGACCAAATCTTTGAGGACACGGAACTGATCGTATGCATCGGCGGCGACGGCACCCTGCTTCGCTGCCTGCGTACCTATAACTTTCCTACGATTCCCGTGGTTGGCATAAATACCGGGCATCTGGGATTTTTCCAGGAGGTTCTGCCGGAGCGAATCGACGATTTTATCTTCCAGTATAATCAGGGGGATTTTACCGTGGATTCCTACAGCACCGTTCGCGCCAAGGTTGAAACTCCGGAGGGAATTTTCAGGCACATCGCCCTGAACGAGATCGCCATAAAAGGGGTTCCCACCTACCCTGCCCAGCTTAATATTGCCATCAACGATTCCTTTATCGAGCGTTTCAGCGGCGACGGTATCTGCGTTTCCACTCCCGCAGGCAGCACCGCCTACAATTATTCTCTGGGAGGTGCCATCGTAGATCCCAGACTGAATCTCCTGCAAGTCGCCCCTATCGCGCCTATGAACACCGTGGTCTATCGTTCCTTTACTTCCAGCATCTTGCTTCCGGCAAGCGGCAAACTTTCCATTATCCCCTGCGATGATGACCACAGAACCCTCAGCGTGGTGGCGGACGGATATGCCGTGGACTACTCCGATATCCGCAAAATCGAGCTTTCCCTTTCCCGCAAGAAGGTAAATCTTGTCCGTTTCGAGTACAGCAATTTCTGGGAAAAGGCAAAATCAAAGTTCTTATAGAAATTTCCGTGGGCTTTATGGAAAATTCACAGGAAATTATGATGGAAAATTTACAATTAAGGAAATAAAATGTCAGAATTTAAATACACCGTTACCGCGGAAGATGCGCGCCAAAACCTTTCGGTAAAGCAGCTTGTCCGCAGCAATTTCACCTTTTCTTCCCGACTCATGACAAGGCTCAAACAGAATCACCTCGTGTTTCTCAACGGCTGTGACGTCCAGTGGTGGATTTCCCCTGCCGAGGGAGATATTATCAGCGTTATGCTGCCGGAAGAAAAAAGCGATTTTCCCCCGGAGGATATTCCGATTTCGGTAGTCTACGAGGACGAGGATATTCTAATTATCAACAAACAGCCCGGCATTGTGGTTCACCCGACCAAGGGAAAACCCTGTCACACCATCGCCAACGGTCTTATGAAAAAAATGCTGGACGCAGGGGAAAGCTATAAAATCCGCTTCGTAAACCGGCTGGACATGAACACATCGGGTCTTTTAATAATCGCGAAAAACAGCCACGCCCAGGACAGCCTTACCAAACAGATGAACGGATCGGCTCTGGGACTGCACAAAAAATACAAGGCAATTGTCGTTGGAGAACTGCCCGCGGACAGCGGAACCATCGATTTACCCATCGGACGCCCTGACGAAAACGAGGTAGAACGCTGGGTTCTCCCGGTGGAAAAGGGCGGCTACCCTTCCGTTACCCACTACAGGGTTTTGGACAGGTTCGGCGGTCACTGTCTTGTGGAGCTTGAACTGGAAACGGGACGCACCCATCAGATACGGGTTCATCTTTCCTACATAGGCTGTCCGATTTTAGGCGACCATCTCTATTGTAACGGCGATCCCTTCGAGTACCGCAGGATCCACGGCGACCCCCGGGAATCCTCAGGCTGTAACCCGGATTCTTGTGTAAATACAGCTGAAAGTCCGGAGCAGAGGCACGGGCAAGGGGGCAAGGAAATCGTTTCCGACCTCATCGACCGACAGGCCCTCCACGCTTTCTCCCTAACGCTCAAACACCCGGTAACCGGTAAGGAACTGCACCTTGAGGCCCCACTGCCCGGGGACATGGAAAATGCGATCAACCTATTAAAAAAAGCTCGGTAAAGAGCTTTTTCTATTGCTTTCTATTGTTTTCTGTTATCTTCTATTACTTTGCCTTTTCCTCGGCATATAGCTCGGCAAGGTATGTCGGTCCGTTCCACCATAGGCGGTTATTCTCATCATACAGTGCCTTGCCGGTTCTTGATTGCAGAAAATCAGTCAGAACCTCTTTGGGTTTCTGCCCGGTACGCTCTGCAATTTCTTCAACCGTCATCGTTATCAGCAAATCTATCGTATAATCCATCTTTTCCTTTGGGATCTCTACTCTATCCATACTTTCTCACTTCCCATATAACCAAGGCTTTGAATTGCCGCATCGGTCTTAAAACAAAATTGATTCATCAGCTTATTCGGTAGCAGCTGCCTGATACAAAACGCATCTGCCTCCGGGCTGCCCGCAACGCCATATGCGCCGCCGATATATGCCGTTAGCGTGGTATTCGTCGCATCATTTGCAATCTTTCCCGCAATGATATCAAATTGCGCCATTTCTTCTTCCAATTCAGCGAAAAGCGTTTTCTTCCTGTGTGCCGCAATGCAATGGAGCCAATCTACATCAGCGTCCTTAAATAGGTGTATGTTGAGATTTTTTGCTGATTCAAGTCGGAATTTTGAAAGATATCCAAAGTCCTGTTCGTTCCGGATTTTACGCGCAGCCCGAGCCTTAGCAATCGAAGTCTTGACAAAGCTCTCTGCCTGCGCCCTGGAGGTCGTCAGATAAAAGCCCTGCCCAAAATCTTTCATCTTGGAACACTTGCTTAGATCCGGCGCGGTAACTTCGCAGTAGCTCCCGTGATAAAGAATCATACCTTCTTTCACTTCAATCATAAAGCTCAATCCCCTTTCCTCTGAGCATCTCCTTGATGTCCTCCAGCACTGCCTCATCTCCTTCGCAATGGAAGATTCCGTAGCCCTGCTCAATATATCCCAAAACATCTGCTTTTTTGAACAGCGCAATAATTTCATCAATCGTAAGATGCCAAGTTTCTGATGCCAGCCGAAT
>CAVHEY010000039.1:5903-11211 GCA_963635155.1 Bacteroides stercoris | reverse complement strand
TTGCCCTTCGCCAAAAGGCAAGAGCAAGCAAGGTTAGCAGCGAAATTGCACTCACCGCAAGCCCTGCCCGATAGCCCGGCGGCAGGAAGCTGATTGTAATCTCATGCTTTCCTGCGTCAAGAGGAAACCCAAGGAATACATCGTCGATTTTCCGTATTTCGGAGGCACTTACCGCCTGCCCGTCCACTTGAATTTCATAGCCATCTCGATAGGGATAACTTGTTACGAAATATCCGTCTGTTTTCATGTCAATGCTTCCCGAAAACACCTGCCCCTTGCCTGCACAGCTCGTACGGGCGGTCGGCTCCCAGACTTCACCGCTGCTAGTGTATAGTTCCTCCTCGTCTAAGAAGGACAGGGTAAGATTGCCTATCTTATATTCGCCGTCCCCTTTCTGAATTGAAAGTCCCGTCCCGTCGCCGGAAAGCACATAGGTAAAGTGGGTATTTTGATTCGGATAGGGCGCGTTCTTTCCCGAAAGTTTATTTCTGACCCCGTTTATATCGATTACAACGGCTTGGGAACTCAGGGGCGTTACATCAAAGGACAGGATTGCAATTTTGCCGCTAAAATCCAGTGGCACGCTAGTTTCCCCCGAGGAAAAATTCAGTTTTTCTTGAAGCTTCGCCTCGGTAGCTTTATCCGCCCTTTTTGCTTTACTCAGAATGTCCTCAAAGGAAACGAGCCTGTCCGTGCCGTAGCAAATCGGCAGAACCCTTGGGTTTTCCGCAATGGCATAGTTTCCGCTTTCCGAAATCTTTCGGTAGCCCTTGGGTATGGAATCCCTGTCCGTCAAAATATACCGCACACCCATTCTGTAATGGAAAAGCGGGTTTTGTCCGGGTATCAGCGCGACACGGTTCTGAATCGGGATTGAATTTTTCGCCCCATCGTAGAAAAATTTTGCATAGTCCTGCTGCGTGATGGAGGAATACATCGAACTTCTCTTCGCCTCTGCGCCGGGCAGGAAATTACAAAGGTTAAAGGCATCTGTCAGAATCTCAAAGCGATAGTTGCAAACCTTGTCCCCGGCAGTTTCATTCATCAGCGTGCCAGCCTCGTCAAAGGCGTTTCTTACCGCCTCAGTCTTAATCTGACTTCGGCTGACAAAGCCCATTTCCGTGTTCAGGCAAAAGGAAAAAATGCAGGGAGCCAGCAGCAGCGCCGCGGTAAGCCTTTGGGTGCATCGAGTTTTTTCAAGTCGAGGTCTGCGAAGTCTGTAGCCCCGTCTGACGAGCAAGATCCAAAGCATCAGAATCCCCCAGTCAGCATATTGCCACATACCGTATTTCCCCTTCAACGCGATGCAGGGGATAAGGCAAATCAGCCCCGCCCAGACTTTGGGCACATCTTTTCCTACAAAATACTCTTCCAATAGCCGTGCAAAAATCAGACACACAAGCAGCAGGAAAGGAATCAGTATTTTCCCTCTGGCATACAGAAAGCCGTTCAGGGCAAAGGGAATCACCGGAAAAAGGCTTGCTGCCAGAACCGCCCCCGCCGGAAGCCGCAGGCAGCGTTTTTCCAGAGCGCACAGGAGCGCGTAAAGACCGATCAGGGTTAAGCCCATTCCGTATGGGGAATAAAGCAGTCCGCTAAGTTTAAAATTTACTAAGGGCATTTTGCTTCCGGCAAAAACTCCGCCGTCTTTGGCGGTGGACAAAATATCCAGTCCCGTGGGCAAAAGCAAAACCGCCGCAAGTCCCACGGAAAGCAAAATCCAAAAGAGAAAAAGCCCGTGCATTTTCAAGTTTCCCCGGCGTGACGGCTTTTCCGCCCCGGCACTCCCGGAGATTTCCGCCGGAGCTTCGCAGCCTGCCTGCCCAAGCCGATATAAGTAATAAATAAGGACTACGCACAGGCAGCTTGGTGCATAGTAAAAGCTGTGAAAATAGACGAGGGTCAGACCTATGCACAGCAGGATTCCTTTGCGGTTTTCCACGAGCCTGTCCACTCCCATCAGGGCAAGGGTCAAAAACGGCAGGTAATTGACGAACATCAGCTGGAAATGGGCGTGAAGGAAGCACCCTGCCGCCGGATAAAGAACGCTTCCTGCAAGTGCCGCCCTTTTTCCTGCCGTGTTTTGCAGGCAGTTTCCTTTTAGCCAGATGTACATTAGAGTAACCCCCAGCAGAAGTTCAAATATTGCGTATCCCCCGAGGATGTATTCCATTCCGACACCGGGGAGCAGGCACCCCAGCAAAATATCCGGCCTCAGCAGCCCGTAATAGGCAAAGTCATATGCCGAGGATCCGCCGCCCAGGTTGATATAAAGGGGCAGCAGCCTGCCGGATTCCAGCATGGTCTGCCGGAGTGACTCCGCAATGGGCAAATGCTGACTCAACCAGTCCGAACCAAATCCAAAGATAAATCCTGTTTTCATTCTCTCAAATTCCTCCCAAATCAAAACCCATCTTAAGCCTCATTTCTTAAGATGGGTTTCATGGAATCTTTAAAAGTTTCTTAAATAAATCTTAAGCCTTACGCCTCTTATGCCCTTACTCCGGAATATCCCCTACTCCGTTCAGGATCAGGCGAGGGCGGTAAGGGAACAGGTCGACATCTTCCCTTGAAGTCACTCCGGACAGCACCAGAATCGGATCCAGTCCGCTTTCCACGCCGCCGATGATATCGGTGTCCATTCTGTCACCGATCATTGCCGCTTCCTCGGAATGTACCCCCAGCATTTTCAGTCCGGTTCGCATCATCAGCGGATTCGGCTTCCCTACGAAATAGGCTTGCTTGCCCGTCGCCATCTCGATGGGTGAAATCAGCGCCCTGCAGGCCGGAATGATTCCCCGGGTTGAGGGCCCTGTCATATCAAAATTCGTTCCGATGAGCTTTGCGCCGCTACGCACCAGGGAAACCGCCTTGCAAATGGTTTCATAGTTATAGCTTTGGCTCTCTCCTACGATTACATAATCCGGATCTCTGTCGGTAATGGCAACCCCGCAGTGATAAAGGGCTCCCACAAGCCCCGGCTCGCCGATTACATAGGCGCTGCAATGGTGGGTCTGCTCGCTGACAAATTTTGCGGTCGCCATGGCACTGGTATAGAAATGGCTTTCGTCAATATCCATTCCCATATTCTGTAATTTTAGTTTTAATTCCAGGGGAGTCTGCCCGCTGTTGTTGGTAAGAAATAAAAAGCTCTTTCCCTCTCTGTACAGCCACTCTACGAACTCCTTTACCCCGGGAAGCAGACTGCCTCCGCGATAAATTACGCCGTCCATATCGCAGATAAACCCTTTTTTCGCTCTTAATTGTTCCATTTTTTCTCCTTATCTGCTTTAAATTTTCGCATCTTTTCCCCTATATTTTACACCGAATCGGGCAAAAAGTAATGTGAAATTTGGGTTAAATTTTGCAAGTGGCTCTGAAAAGTTTTTAAAGTTTTCTGTTTACATCAGATTTTCTCTGTATTCGCTTATCCTTTGCCCCGTCCAAATGGTAAAAGCCCGCAAAAATGAGCCGATTTCCTGATAGCCCAGCAAGAATGCAATGTCTTCCGCCGTCATATCCGTATTGGCAAGGTATGTTTTGGCGAGTAATTCCCTTGTATGGTTAAGCTGTTTTTGGAAATTTGTATCCTCCCCCTGCAATTTTCGCTGGAGGGTGCGCTTGCTGTAACCGAGTTTTTTCGCCACATCATCTATCGTACATTCTCCGCTCGGTAAAAGCTCCGTCAAAGCGCTGCAAACACGCGCCCCATAAGTATCGTTCGTTTTCATCTTGGAAAGGCGACGGGTAAGCTCCGGTTCAAAGAACTCCCACATAGACTCATTTCTGCTGATAAACGGTATCCTTGCGTCCGCTTTTGAAAAAGTCAGGCAGTTTTTATCGCCCACCTCAACGGGAAGACCAAGAAACTCCCCATAGGCTTTATTTTTCATTTCCTGTGCTGCGGTTGCCGAAACAGGTTTTATATTTTCCTTTGTCGCCTTGCGAATCAGTCCCGTTATAAACACAAATTCGATGCCGATGAGGATTTCGGGTAATTTCAGTTTGTCGTCGGCGGATAAGATTTCCACCTTTACCTCTTTGTCGTTTTCCTCTATATTGTAAAGCACCGCCCCGATCAAAGGCTTATACTGGGCTAATCGTTTCAGGCACGAAAGAGCATTTTTACTGCAATATGCCGCGAAAACAGGCGGAGAAAAGGTTTCGATTCCATCAGAAGCTGCCAGCCGTATCGGTGTTTGCTCATCGGGAGCGAGAGCATCTATGGCCTGCATGAATCGAAAATATTCTTCGGTCGTAAGGCTTGGTGCCTGTCTTGCGAACAAATCCGCAGGCAGCATTGCTTTTTTGAGGATTTCCTCAACAGAAAAGCCCATATTTTCAAGATATATTCCGTAATTTTTGTCTATCGAAAAGTGTTTCAAATTATCTCTCCCTTAACTGAATTTCTTAATTACGAAGTCAAAGACTCTGTCGCCGAATATCTTGTGGGTTAAGACCATCGGCTTTGCTGCAAACCCGATAAGATAGCGGGTGCGTGGTCTTTGTTTTGTTACCGCTTTACGAACTGTTTTTGCGATAAGCTCCGGCTTTGAAAGCATATTGCCGCTGTAATTTTTGATCATACCGGCGGCAGCCTTATTTGCCATATCCGCATATGCGCCATTTGCCGAGGTTTTTTTCAGGTTTTCTGCGGCGATAATTCCCCAATCGGTTTTAATTCCGCCCGGTTCCACCACAATAACATCGATGCCAAAGGGTTCCAGTTCCATTCTCAGGCAATCGGACAATCCCTCGACGGCATATTTTGTGGCGTGATACCAACCTCCGAATCTCGTCCAAATCTTACCGCCCATTGAGGAAATATTTACGATCTTTCCGTAATGATTTTCTCGCATTACAGGGGTGACAAGCTGTATCAGTCTTGCCATGCCGAACAGGTTTACATCAAACTGTCTTCTTCCCTCGCTGATCGGCACATCTTCAATCGCGCCATAGGAACCGTATCCTGCGTTATTGACAAGCACATCAATGGTTTTTTCCGTTGTCAAAACGGTATTGACACACTCCGTAATGGACTCGTCGCTGGTCAGATCAAGGGCCACCGGCGTGATTCCCTTTGCTTTCAGGTCTGACATTTTATCAACTCTCCTTGCGGCTGCATATACCTTAAATCCCGCCTCCTGCAATTCCTCTGCAATCATTCTTCCGATGCCGCTTGACGCTCCCGTCACTAATGCCGTCTTTTTCATAATGGTAACCTCCCTTTTTATGTTGGCTTCATTATATCCAAAAGATGCGCCAAGTCGAATAGCATTAAGCGCCATTATTTATGCAATTCGCGCCA
>CAVHEY010000039.1:0-4231 GCA_963635155.1 Bacteroides stercoris | reverse complement strand
CAGCTCGCTGACCGCATACTTCGATTTGATTTTCAGGTCGGCGGCGAAAGGATATACAAAGTTCATGCGGCGTTCGACATCTTTCGACAAACGCCCATTGCAAATTAGCGATTCCTTCCGTGCCGCCTCATTTCCGGAGGTCGCGTCATTGGTGGCAGACGGTTCCCCCGAAGCCGCCCCAGCCTCGGAGGCAGTTCTGCTCATAATCGATGATTTATCCCCTGTCATCTCGGATTCTCCGCAATCGTCAGCTCCGGAACCAAACCCATCAGAAGTTAGGGTGCCGGTGGCAGGCGCATCGATAAGCGCCAGTGCCCTTGCCGTATTGCGGCGCCTGCCCTCGGACAGCTCCTTCAAATCCCCGTTGCTGATGCGCCCGCGAGCAGACGGATCCCGATAGATACAGCCTCCGCACATGGTAAAATACGATGCGTCGCTGGGGGCTTCCCTTGCGATCTTTTCCACATCGTTGTTGTAGTTGTCCGTCATTCCCAGAATATACAGGATATCCTTTGCCCGGGTCATCGCCACATAGAGAATCCGTTTTTCTTCCTCAACCTCCTCGCGGCGCATTTTCACCCGAATAACGTTCTGGATCAGGCTGGTTTTCAGCCAGCTTTCTTCATAATTTACAAGAGGGAACCCCACGCCTATATCCTTATGGACGGAAATGTCCTTCCCCGACCTTGTGTAGTTCAGGCGGCGGCAGAATCCTGCCAGAAGAACCATGGGAAATTCCAGTCCCTTCGATTTGTGTATCGTCATTATACGAATCGTGTCGTCCCCCTCCGCAGCCATCTTCACCTGCCCCATGGAAACCTTGCGCTGCTTGACCGCCTCAATATACCGGATAAAACCATACAGGGAGCCTCCCTGGGATTTCCTGTATGCGAGAGCTTTGTCGCAAAGGGCGCGAAGATTTGCCTGTCTGCGGCTTCCCGACGGCATGGCGCCCATGGCAATATAAAAGCCCGTTTCCAGCATCAGGTTCCACACCAGCTCTTCAAGGGGGATCAGCCTCGCCGCAAGTCTCCATTCTTCGAGTTTCCTGAACATGGCGCCGCATTTTTGGCGCAGCTTCCTCGCCGCCTCGTCTGCAACCTCCCCTTCGTTCAAAGCGCCGCAAGCACCGCCCAAAGCCACCTCGTCCCATTCGCAGCTCCCGCCGCTTTCGGCATAACGCAAAACCGCATCGTGGTAGGAGCATTTTTCCTCGCAGGCAATCCGAATCCTCGCAAGCTCCTCAATGGTGAAGCCGAATAGTTCCGAGCGCATCACCGTAAGCAGTGGAATGTCCTGCTTTTCGTTATCAATTATGTCAAGTAGCGACAGGAAAATATTGATTTCCATGGTGTCAAAATATCCGTCGTTATCGTCCACATACGCCGGCAGATTGTTATCCGTCAAAATTTTGTAAAAAATATCCCCGTAATTTTTGATCCCCCGCATCAAAATCACGATATCACCCTTTTCCAAAGGTCTTTCTACTCCCCGCTTACTGTCAAAAATGGTTTTTCCGAGGGCGTCCCCGATGATTTTCGCCGCAGACAGCGCCTCTTTTTCGGCTTTTATCATGTTTTTCAGCTCATCGTCAAGCTCCGAATCCTCGTCCCAGGGGGTTTCCGCAAGATAAAGCTTCGGCTGGAAATTGCAGCGTTCCCCGAAGGCATCTCCCATGTGCAAAGCCGCATTTTCATCGTAATCTGCCATGGTATCCCTAAAAACCCTGTTAATAAAGTCAATGACTGTTTTTTTGCTTCGAAAATTCCGGTTCAAATCGATTTTTTCGGAAAGACTTTCCTCTCCCGTCGCTTCGGCAAGCTTTTCCGCCTCCGCAAACTCCCTGTAACGCGACTGGAAAATCTCCGGCTCCGCAAGCCTGAACTTATATATGCTCTGCTTCACGTCTCCTACCATGAAAAGATTGTTTTCCCGCTTAATGCGAGCAACCAGAGCCTCCTGCAAAAGGTTGCTGTCCTGATATTCATCTATAAAAATGTAAGCAAATTTTTCCCTGTAATACGCCGCCGCCTCTTCGTCCTTTAAAATCTCAAAGGCGTAATGCTCGATATCACCAAAATCCACCAGCCTCCGTTCTTTTTTCAGCCCCGCAAAAATATCCCGGTAGTCTTTCATGGTTTGCAGGAAAAACGCCGCGTCCGGATAGGTCCTGCGGATTTCCTCGTGCAAAGCTTCAAGGCTGTCGTAATAATAGTCCTTCTTCAAGGAAGAAATTGCCTCTTTAAGGGGAGTTCTTGCGGCTTCCAGCCGTTCTTTAAGCTCCGTAAGCTCCTCTTCCGTATGAAAATCGTCCGGTTTAAAATATTTTTTCAGCAGAGACGGCATCTTAACGCTTTCGAGTTTTTCCCGGATCGCCTCAAAATCCCCGCCTTCAGCCATTTCAAGGAGTTCTGCCGCAAGGTTTCGATACGTCGCCGTAATTTCCGCCACGCCCTCATGATCCGAGCAAGAGATTTCCTCCCCGAAGGTGTCGAGGGCGGCAGCCCCCCGTTTCAAGCGTTTTTCGGTGTCCTCCCGGATAAAGGCGCATATCTTTCCCGAAGAAAAAGCTTCGAAGTCCGAATCAAGCTCCTTTACCGCCGCCTCAAGCCATTCAAAGGGTTCCGGCAGGCTCTGTATAACCTCAAAGGTCTTCCTGACGGTCTGTCTGAATCTCTGCTCGCTGCGGTCGCCGCTGTATTTGTTCAAAAACGCGAAAAATTCAGGCTTTTCCTCCTCAAAATACAGCTTCAAAAGCTCGTCCAAAGCCTGTTCCTTCAGAAGCTCCTGCTGGACGTTATCGCATATCTTAAAGTTCGGCTCTATATTTATCAGATAAAAAAATCTGCGAATCACCTCGAGGGCAAAGGCATGAAAGGTGCTTATATTCGCCAGCGGCATTCGCTCAAGCTGCTGTTTGAGGAGTTTTATCTGCCCGGGATTTTCCTCGGCTTCCTTTTCGATTGCCTTTTCGATTTTTTCTTTCATCTCCGCCGCCGCCGCGTTGGTAAAGGTCACGATGAGCATTCTGTCAATGCTGCATTCCCCTTCAAGAATCAGCTTCTTGATCCTCTCCACCAGCACCGCCGTCTTTCCGGAGCCTGCCGCCGCCGCCACCAGTATATTTTTATTTCTCAGCTCAATGGCTCTCGCCTGCTCCGCCGTCCATTTCATAGGGTTTCTTCCTTTCCGCTTCTGCCTTTCTGCTCATTTTACCCTTACATTTTAACATATTTTTTGTCCCTTGGGGCTGTTTTTTCCCGCGCAATTTTGGTAAAATGGAAGCATTAAAGATTATCAATCCCAAATCAAATACAGAATTTTGAAAATTCTATAAAATATCAGAAAGCAGGCAATGAAATGGCAGATACAAACAGGCAAAATCAATCGCAAATCGCAAAGCGTCCCACAGTTCTCCTGATCTTAGATGGGTTCGGGCTGAATCCCTCGGCATACGGCAACGCCGTCAAGGCGGCGAATACACCGAACCTTGATAAAATATTCCAAACCTACCCTTGGATCAGTCTTAAAGCAAGCGGGCTTGCGGTGGGGCTTCCGGAGGGACAGATGGGAAATTCCGAGGTGGGGCATCTGAACATCGGTGCCGGGCGCATTGTCTATCAGGAGCTTACCCGCATCACCAAAGCCATCGAAGACGGCATTTTCGACGGAAACGCGGCGCTGAACAAGGCGATCGACCATGTAAAAAGTGAAAATTCCACCCTGCATATTTTCGGGCTGTTATCCGATGGCGGCGTTCACAGCCACATCGAGCATATCAAAGCCACCATTCGCCTTGCCGCAAAACGCGGAGTTCAGAACATCGTGCTTCACTGCTTCATGGACGGCAGGGACGTGCCTCCGACCTCCGGAATTTATTACATAGAAGAAATGGGAAAAATGAGGAAAGCCGAGGGTTCTTTCAAAATCGGCGTCGTTTCCGGAAGATATTACGCTATGGATCGGGACAAGCGCTGGGAAAGAGTAGAAAAAGCCTACGATGCGCTCACCCTTCCCGAAGCAAGCCTGAATCCTGCCGGTTCTACCGGTTCTGCGGATTCTACTGTTTCTGCGGAACTTAAACAGGAGGAATCGGCGGCAGAGGTGGTCTCCGGCGCACCCGAATATGCAAAATCGGCATCGGAAGCGGTGCGCAGGGCTTACGGAGCAGGCACAACAGATGAATTTATCCTGCCCACCCGATGCGAAGGCTCAAGACCCGTATCGGACG
>CAVHEY010000038.1:0-11228 GCA_963635155.1 Bacteroides stercoris | reverse complement strand
GCCTCGGCGAGGAAATAATGGGGGTAGGCAATCTCGAGGGCATGGAAGAAATCATAGGAAAACACACGAAGCTGGTGGATTTAGAAGGGAAATTTCTTTTTCCCGGTTTCATAGACGCTCACCGCAGCCCCGTCCTTAAAGTTTTTGACGGGAAGTTCGCGGATCTGAGGGAATGTGCTTCGGCAGAGGATATTTTGGCGGTGATTTCCGATTGGGCGGAGGAAAATCCTGATGATGAAATCATCTTCGGATACGGATACTCCGAAGAGTTAAAACCGGAGGATACCGAAGATGCTCCGGCTGCCTCGGCGGAGTTTCTCAGTCAGGCCTGCGAAGAAAGGCCGATTCTTCTCTTGTGCGCCAGCGGAATCGAATGCTGGACAAACTGCGCCGCCGATGAAATAATCGCCTCCACCGCCGAAGAAGAATATGTTCAGACCGTAACCACGGCTTATGTGCTCAATTTGCTGATTCCTTTCGATTTTGAGCAGATCGAATGTGACGTCAAACAGGAAATAGAGGCTCTTTCCGACCATGGATTCACAAGCGTGCTTAATCTGGGCACCCCTGACTACTTTGAAAATCTTTATCAAGATTCGATTCTGGGACTTTATAACGAGGGAGAGATTCGCCAGAGGTTCTTCGGTTCCTATTACATAAATCGTCCCCTTGTCCCACAGCCCCTTGTAAAAAAACTCATGACGCGAAAGACCGCCTGCATTGAGCTTAACGGATTTCTAAATGCCAATATGCTGAATCTGTTTCTTGACAATGAGAATTGCCCCGTTCCATTTTCCCGGGAGGCACTGAATACGATTCTCGCGGAAGTGTCGGACAAAGGCTTTGATATCTTTGTGGAGGCAATTAGCCGGGAGGATATGCTCATGGCATACGATGCCCTTGAATTTATACGGGCGAAGGGCTATAAGAACAGCTTTATTATCGCTTCGGACTTTTCCCTGACAGAGGAAGAATTTTCTCTTCGGCCTGCCGCTTCCGATGCGATAACAACCTGCGGCACGAACCTTTTGGCTGACAGGAGCATCTATTCATGCGCAGCCTCTGCCGAGGAAGTGATCAACCTGCTCACCCTTGAAGCCGCCCGCATCATCGGTATGCAGGATAAGCTCGGGGCTGTGAAAGCGGGTATGCTTGCCGATTTTGCTATCTTCGAAGAGAATCCCCTCGACTGCGAGCTTAGGCTCCTTCCGAGGCTTCATGCCTGTATGACCGTCCTCGGAGGCAATATCGTTTACGACGCGGAAAGCGAAAACGACATGGAAATGTTCGATTTACTGATGTCCCAGCAGTACTGATTTATGAATCATTTGCGAATAAACATTCATTTTCGATAATTTTTAAAAAAATTCGACAAAAAAGCAATAAAATCCTTAACAGTTTATTGACAATGCCTTTGAAACGTGCTAAAATAAAATACGAAATTAAACATTGCGAATAGTTAAATAATTATATTAGCAAACTTTCCTTCTTTTATTGAATACACACACACTTTCAGGGAAAGAGCCTCTCATCACGAGAGGCTCTTTTCCTGTCTTTTTCTATTTTCTTTTAAGTGGTTTTACCCAGAACGATATCCATTTTAAGCTGACGGGACGAGCTTTGCGATTACGACAACCCGCACATCGTTTCTGCTGTCCTGGGTACAGGTTGACAGGGTAATCAGCCGGTCGTCTTCCGATAACTCGACGCTGCCTGCGTAAAGATTTTCTTCTTCTATGGTTTCTTTCAGCTGCGCAAAGCGCTCCTCTTCACAGTCTGCTTCAAGGGGCAGGTCGTAAACGGCGCCGGTGACGTCTGCCTGAAAGTAGGCGATAATTTCGTATTTATTCAGCACGTCCCCCGGCAGAAGGATATAAATATGCGGGTGTTCGTTTTTATATTCCTCGCTTTTATACTTTTTCAGCTTTCCGAACATACTTCCGTTATGCATATTATGTCCGTAGATTACGGTATTTATGTCCGTAAAATCCGCCTTGCAGCGATAGTCAAGGAAAATGCTGCCGGCGGTCAGATATTCTTTTTTGTAGGATTGGAAGAGATATTGTTTGTTGCTCTTGCCCTGCAGCACCGGAAAATGCACATTTGTATCCGGAATATCGATCCAGCCGATGACGTCTTTATTTACTTTTCGCAGGGCTTTCAAATCGACGTCCGGCAGAAAGCTCTCCGTCTCCGAAGCGTACTGCGAAAGGGTTTCGTCATAAAAGCGATTGATCTGATAATACTCCAAAAGAATCTTTCCCGCCTTATAGAGCGAAAAAAGAAACACGCAAAGAAGGAGCGCCGTTAAAATTCGATTTACTTTTGCTTTTCCTGTGTGTTTCTTCTTGTCTTTCATTTTTCAAATCAGCTTTTTGCTGTCTTATTTTACGTTCCAAAGTCGCTCCGCCCGCTGCTGGGAGGCAAGCAGGTGCTGCTTCATGGCGAAGATTGCCTTCTTCTTGTCCCGAAGGCGTATCGCCTCCAAAATAGCTCTATGCTCCTTTAACATTGATTCCAGATACGACTGCTCATAGAAAAAGGATTTTCTGGTTTTGTCGATATAGGCTTTGTAGGATCTCAGCACCTGTGCGAGAAATCTGCTCCGCGCCGAAGTGTAAATCACATCATGGAATCCCGAATTCAGTTCCAGAACCTTTTTTCTGTCCATCTTTTTCGTATAAAATTCCATCATTTCGCACTGTTCCTCCAGCGCCTCAACTTCCTCCGGCGAAATCCTCTCCACCGCCCACAAAACCGCCAGCTCTTCCAGGGATTCTCTTACGGCATAAATGTCTTCAACATCCCGCTTTGTAAAGCCCTTTGCAAAACAGCCGCGGTTGGGAATGTAATCGATCAGCCCCTCGTTTTCCAAGAGTTTAAACGCCTCTCTAATGGGAGTTCTGCTTACCCGTAGTTCCGTTGCGATTTGGTTTTCCTTAATCTTTTCCCCAATCTCATACTCTCCCTTCAGAATCCTTTCGCGCACCACGTCTGCAATTTCTTCTGTAAGAGATGATGATGGAGAAAATTCCCGATTGTCTGTCATTAATCTTGCTCCTAAACGAATGAAAGGCGTTTGCCCCGCCTTGCGCCCTACAGAATATAGTTTTCCAGGACCTGTCCGTCAAAATCAAAGTTTTCAATCTGGAGATAGTATTCCGCGGAGTCAACCAGAGCCTTCATCGGGCAAAGTCCGATCACTTCCGTGCCGATTACCTGCACGCCGTATCTCTTAGCCTCTGCCTTTACCAGCTCGGTAACTCTGTAAAGCGGAGTAACCCGGTAGTCCGTCATGTTGATGGAAACCTGGGCGATTCCTCTGTCTTCAAGCATAAAGCCCATCGCCTTTACGCAGCGAAGTCCGCCGTCCTTTTCTCTGATGATGTTTGCAATCTTCTTTGCAATCTGGACATCGGAGGTGTTCAGGTTCAGGTTATAGGCTACCAGAGGCGGTCTTGCGCCTACCGCAACGACTCCGCCGGTCGGATTGATTCTTCTTCCGCCGAAATCAGGCTCCCATTCCTCCTGCTGCACTTTTTCAGCCATGCCCTCGAATTGACCCTTTCTGATGGTGGCAAGGTTCTTTCTTTCAGGTCTCGTGGCGGACATTTCATAGAGGAAAACCGGAAGATCCGCTTCCTCTGCGATTCTCTTTCCTACAACCTTTGAAAGCTCGATGCATTCTTCGTTGGTGGCGTCCTTAACCGGAACGAAAGGCATAACGTCAACGCAGCCCATTCTCGGATGTTCGCCGGTGTGCTTGTTCAGGTCGATCAGCTCCACCGCTTTCTTTGCCAGCTTCACACTGGCTTCTTCTACGCCCTTTGCGTCCCCGATATAGGTGATCACGGTTCGGTTGTGGTTCGGGTCGGAGGAGTAGTTTAACAATGTGCAGCCCGGGGTGGTTCTGATCTGATCCACGCACGCTTCAATAACTTCTTGATTTCTTCCCTCTGAAATATTCGGAATGCTTTCGATAATCTGAGCCATTTTATTTCTCCTTTTTTATTATTTGTATCAATTCGTATTTTTTTCTTTTTTCGGTTTTCCGGACGCCCTCGCTAAAGGGACGCCAGAACCTTTTCATAAATTTCCGCCGATATTTTTTCGGCGTCTTCCACCAGCTTTGCGCCCTCTGCAAATTTTGCCTTTGCAGCTTCGTCCTTGACTCCCGGAAGATTGATCTTAACGTTCAGCCATGCGCCCTTGATTCCTGCCAGCAGGTTCAGCGCCGCAACGCCTAAGTCCGAAGCCGCGTTTGGATTGGATTTTCCTACGATGGTTTCCGTTACTTTAAGACCTTCCATGCAGAGCGTAAGGGTTTCGAAAGGCACTTCCGTCGCAACCAGCGTCGCATCTGCGATTGCCTTGCTTCTTTTTGCCTTGTTTTCGTCGGTGTCCTTCGGCAGCTTAAAGGCTGCGGATACGAGGTTAAACGCCTCCGTGTCCCTATCGATTGACGCCACGAGCTTTTCGTAGAGGCTGATAGCCTCCTCCTTTGCTTTCCTGCAACCTTCCTCAAAATCCGCATATTTTTCTTTTCCGATTGTGAGGTCTGAAACCATTGCAACCAAGGCGATTCCCTGGGCTGCGGAAAGGGCGCTTACGCTGCCGCCTCCCGGCGCCGGAGCGTCGGATTTCAGCACGTCCAAATAATCTTTCACTGTTAAATCAACTAATTTCATTAGACCAAATTTCCTTTCTTAATCGTCTGCAAAGCGAGGTTTGAGCCGAAGCGGTAGCAGAGCATTTCCATATTCGGCGCGTTCCAAATTACCATATCCGCGTCCTTGCCAACCTCCAGGGTTCCCACCTTTTCGCCTCTGTTGATGCCGCAGGCCGGATTGATGGTCACTGCGGTCAGAATTTCCTCCGGGGTCATTCTGTATTTCAGATACCCCAGGTTCATTACAAACTGCAAATTCAGCGACGGACAGGATCCCGGGTTGAAGTCCGAGGCGATGGCCACCGGTACCTCAAATTCGTCTATCATTCTTCTTACGGGGGCGAAGGTCGCTCCGAGATAGAAGGATGTAGCCGGAAGACACATGGCGATGGTGCCGCCCTTTGCCATGGAAGCCATTCCCGCATCGTCGATTACGATGAGATGCTCCGCAGAGGTGGCGTGCATTTCCCCGGCAAGGACGCTTCCGCCGATGGCTTCGATTTCGTCCGCATGGATTTTGAGCCCGAAGCCCATATCCTTCGCCGCCTTTAGATATCTTCGGCTCTGGGCAACATCAAAGACGGAATCCTCCGTGAAGATGTCGATAAATTCCGCCAGCTTATGCTCCTTGACATAAGGCATCATTTCGTTGATGCAAAGGTCGATGAACTCGTCCTCTCTGCCCTTCCAGTCTGCCAGCACAACATGTGCCGGCATGAAGGTGGAAACAATGTCCATCGGGTGGTCTTCATTCAGCTTTTTCAGAACTTTGAGGAGCTTTACCTCGTTTTCCAGGTCGATGCCGTAGCCGCTTTTCGCTTCGCAGGTGGTAACTCCCAGATCCATCATTTCGTCCAGAAAGCCTTCGGTCTTGTTGTACAATTCCTCAAAGCTCGCCTCTCTGGTCTTTTTTACGGTGTCGTTGATTCCACCGCCGGCTCTGAGAATATCAAGATACCCTGCTCCCTTGAGCTTCAGCGGAATTTCGTTCTGCCGGTATCCGCCGAAAACAAGGTGGGTATGACCCTCCACAAGCCCCGGGGTTACCAGATTCCCCTCTGCATCGATGACCACATCGGCACTTTCCTCCGAGCAGGGAAGCTCCCCATCCGAAGTAATCGCCTTGATCATGCCGTCCTCGGCAAGAACCGCCGCGTCCTTTAATTTTATATTTTCGCCCTGCAAAGCCCCCTTATGGGGAAAACTTCCCATGGGGGTCTGCAAAATGCCTATATTTTTTACCAGTAAAGTAGACATATTCTCTCCTTTTTCATCGCCTATCGGCTATTTAACGAATTTATCTACCGTCTTGTCAACTAAATCGTCACTTGCGATGTAAGGGATCGTGATGTGTCCCTTGCCTGCATAGTTTTCGTTGTAGAGAACCGAAGTTTCAACCGCGTGTTCGTTTCTCGCCCAGTTTCTGCGGGCAACTCCGCCCATTACGTCCCACATCATGGCGGATTTCAGGATTTCGTCCACCCTCTCGGAACCGTCAAGGAGCAGACCGAAACCGCCGTTGATCGCCTTGCCGATGCCTACGCCGCCGCCGTTGTGAAGGGCGCAGAGAGACATACCTCTCGCCGCATTTCCTGCGAAGCACTGAATCGCCATATCAGCCATAACGTTTGAGCCGTCCTTGATGTTTGAAGTTTCTCTGAACGGAGAGTCCGTGCCGGATACGTCGTGGTGGTCGCGGCCCATCATAACAGGTCCGATCTTGCCCTCTCTTACCAGCTTGTTGAAAGCCAGACCGATATCACGTCTGCCTTCTGCGTCCTGATAAAGGATACGCGCCTGGGTGCCTACTACCAGTTTATTCTTCTTCGCATCTCTGATCCAAATCCAGTTGTCTCTGTCCTGACCTCGTCTGTTCGGGTCGATCACTTCCATGGCTGCCTTATCGGTAGCGTCCAAATCTTCCGGCTTTCCTGACAGGCAAACCCATCTGAACGGTCCGTATCCATAATCAAAGAGGATCGGTCCCATGATATCCTCAACGTATGACGGCCAGATAAATCCGTCCTTGTCATCGTAACCGTTCTTGGAAATTTCTTTCACGCCCGCGTCGTACATGGCTTTCATGAAGGAGTTGCCGTAGTCGAAGAAATAGGTTCCTCTCTCGGTGAGCGCCTTGATCGCCTTATAGTGTCTATGCAGGGTCTTGTCAACTTCCTTAATGAAGTTCTCTCTGTTTTCGTGCAGCTCTCTGGTTCTTTCCTCAAAGGTCATGCCTACCGGACAGTATCCGCCGTTATAAACGTTATGGCAGGAGGTCTGGTCGGAAAGCAGGTCGATGTGGAAATCCTTTTCCACCGCCGCTTCGAGGAGATCAACGATATTGCCGTGATATGCGATGGAAATCGTCTCCTTCGCCGCAATTTTTTCCTTTGCCAGCTTGAAGATTTCGTCGATATCGTCCATGATCACATCAACCCAGCCCTGATTGTGTCTGGTTTCGATTCTGGAAAGGTCAACCTCCGCGAAGATACCTACGGCATTTGCGATGTTCGCTGCCTTTGGCTGGGCGCCGCTCATTCCGCCGAGACCCGAGGATACGAAGGTGTGTCCTGCCAGATCGCCGTCCTGTGGTACTCCCAGTTCCTTACGTCCTGCGTTGAGGATCGTGTTGAAGGTGCCGTGAACGATGCCCTGAGGTCCGATATACATCCAGCCCCCTGCGGTCATCTGCCCGTAGTTTGCAACTCCCATTTCCTCTGCAATTTCCCAGTCGTCCAGATTGTCGTACATACCCACCATCATGGCGTTTGTGATGATGACTCTCGGTGCCGTAGGCTTTGACGGGAAAAGTCCCAAAGGATGTCCGGATTCCACAACCAGAGTCTGTTCGTCTGTCAATTCTTCGAGATATTTCTTGATGAGCCTGTACTGGAGCCAGTTCTGGCAAACCGAGCCTGTTTCGCCGTATGTAACCAGTTCGTAGGGATACAGCGCTACCTCAAAGTCCAGATTGTTGTCGATCATAACCTGGAAAGCCTTGCCTGCCAGACATTTGCCCTTATATTCATCAATAGGCTTTCCGTAGATCCTGCCTTCCGGTCTGTATCTGTAAGCATAAATTCTGCCACGGGTGGTCAGCTCCTCCATAAATTCCGGAGCCAGCTTTTCGTGGAGTTCTTCCGGAACATATCGGAGGGCGTTTTTCAAAGCGACCTTTGTCTGCGCCTTTGTGAGCCGGAATCCTCTGTCCGGCGCCCGTCTGATACCTTCTTCAAATTTCGGGTAGTCCGGATATTCGTTACCCAGGCGGATCTTCATCGCGCCTTCGAGTGTCTTGTTATCTAACATAATTTTTTCCTCCTCGTTATTTTATTTAAGCGTTACAACCTTTTCTACCGCCTCCAAGATGGAGTTGTCCTTAACCATTTCGTCGAATTTTGCAAGGTAGTCGATCATGATGATGTCCTTTTCCACCGGAGCCGCGATTGAACGGATATGTTCATAAGCCGCCTTTGTTGCAGGGGCAAGGTTTTCGATGCCCTTTTCGCCCATTTCCTCCCGGAGCCAAATCGCCTGAGCCGCGGAAGCAAGCTCGATACCGATTACCTTCTGGGCGTTGTCCAGTACCATCGCCGCGGTTCTTGCGGAAGTTGCTCCCATGGAAACATGGTCTTCCTGGTTTGCGGAGGTCGGAATGGAGTCAACGCAAGCCGGATGGTCATAAACCTTGTTTTCGGAAACCATAGATGCGGAAGCGTACTGGGCGATCATAAAGCCGTTGTTGAGGCCGCCGTCCTTAACAAGAAATGCCGGAAGTCCCTCGGACAATGCCGGATTTACCAGTCTTTCGGTTCTTCTCTCCGCTACGTTGGCAAGCTCCGAAATCGCAATCTTGAGGAAGTCGAAAGCAAGCGCCATCGGCTGTCCGTGGAAGTTGCCGCCGGAGATTACCTCGTCCTCGTCCGGGAACACGATCGGATTATCGGTTACGGCGTTGATTTCTCTGGAAACCGCCTCATATACGTACATAATCGCATCTCTGGAAGCGCCGTGAATCTGCGGCATACATCTCTGGGAATACGGATCCTGAACCTTTGTCGGGTGAAGCGGCAGGGCATTCTTTGAGCCGTCAAGGAGCGTTCTCATGTTTTCCGCAGCGTTGATCTGTCCCTGATGTCCTCTGAGAAGATGGGTTTTCGGGTCGTATGCCTTTGCGATGGCATGGAGCGCCTCGCCGGTGAGCGCCGCCGCGATATCCGCAATTTTCATGAGGTGCATTGCATCGTACAAGGTGTTAAGTCCCACCGCTGTGAGCATCTGGGTGCCGTTGTTGAGGGCAAGTCCCTCCTTGGAAGCAAGCACAACAGGCTTCAGCCCCGCTTTTTCAAAGGCTTCCCCCGCGTCGATAACTTCGCCTTTATATTCTACTTTGCCCATTCCTATGAGACCCAGCGCGATGCAGGAAAGGGGCGCAAGGTCTCCGGAAGCCCCTACCGAGCCTTTTTCCGGAACGATGGGGTGGATTCCCGCGTTAAGCATATCGATCAGGGTCTGCAAGGTTTCCAGTCTGATCCCGGAGTTTCCTCTGGACAGTGAGTTCGCTCTGAGGAGCATCGCCGCTCTTACATATTTCCGGTCGTAAGGCTTGCCCATGGCGCAGGTGTGGCTGATAATTAAGTTTTTCTGAAGCTCTGCTGTCTGGTCGGTGTCGATTGCAACGTTGGCAAATTTGCCGAATCCGGTGGTAAGCCCGTAAACAACAGCTTTCTCGGCAACCTTTTTTTCAACGTAAGCTCTCGCCTTGTTCACGGCTTCCACAGCCTCAGGGGCAAGTTCCACTTTTTCGTGATGTCTGCAAACGCTGATTACCTGTTCGATCGTAAGATCGCGTCCATTAATAATTACTGCCATTTTTTCTCTCCATTTCTTTTTATAAATATTCACCTTCGCGAATTTTTATTCGCATTAGTCCTCCTATATTTTCTACCTTATATTATAATATTTTTGGCGGAGACATTCCATAGTTTTTTGTGTCGATTGTGCTAAAATTAACACGGTTTAGGACATTTTGCTCCCTTTTTGCCGCATTTTTTCGAAAAAGCTTCCGTCGGTTTTTCGCATTAAAGCGTTACCGCTTTATCGTGTATAATTATAAAATTTCTCTTGCCCTGCGGTTTTTTCTCCGGCTCATTCCCCGATATGTATTGAAATTCGAACATTCCTACAAGCGCAAAAAGAAATGCAGCCTCAAAAGTCTCCTCTTGAAAGCTGCATTTTGTTCTTTTTTTGTATTTTGTTTTTTCTTTGCGCCTTGTATTTGATTTTATACAAGTTTTATGCATTGCCGCCCGAGATTTTCGAGACGGAATTAGTCTGCCACGTAAGGAAGAAGTGCAACGATTCTTGCTCTCTTGATCGCAGTCGTTACTTCTCTCTGGTGCATCGCGCAGGTACCTGTGATTCTCTTAGGCAAAATCTTGCCTCTTTCGGTGATGTATCTTCTCAATTTTTCTACATCTTTATAATCGATTTTTTCGCTCTTATCGGCACAGAACTGACATACTTTCTTTCTTCTCATGCCGCCACCGCGTCTTTTATCCATCATGATTTCATATCTCCTTTCTGTTAGAACGGAATGTCTTCTTCAATCGCAGCGAAGCCCTCTGGCGCTTCGTCTACCGTTTGCGGACGGTAGGACTGTCCTGCCGGCGCTCCCTGCCCCGAAGCTCTGTCGCCCCATTCTAAAAATTCTACTCTGTCAGCTACGACATCTGTGGTGTAAACGGTTGCTCCGTCCCTATTGGTGTAGCTTCCGGTCTGGATTCTACCCTGAACGCCTACCAATCTTCCTTTTTTGAGGAATCTTTCGCAATTCTCAGCCTGTTTGCCGAAAACCGTAACTCTCGGGAAATCCGTCTGTTTCTCGGCACCGGATCTTACAGGTCTGTCAATGGCTACGGTAAAGCTGCAAACCGCCATCTGCGTTCCGGCTGTGTATCTCACCTCCGGGTCTCTTGTTAATCTTCCGATCAGTACAACGCTGTTCATGCTTACACCTCGTTCCTATTTCTCGTCTTTGCTGATAATGATGTGTCTGATTACGTTGTCGGAAATCTTGAGTCTTCTGTCAAGTTCCTTCGGTAATGTCGGGTTGCCCTTGAAGTCAACTACTACATAGTATCCTTCTTCCTTCTTGTTGATAGGATAAGCAAGCTTTCTCATTCCCCAAACGTCTACTTTTTCAACTTCACCGTCAGCAGCGATAATCGTCTGAACTGTTTCTACTGTCGCGTCTTTCTTTTCATCTTCCAAAGCAGCGTCGATAATGAACATAACTTCATAATTCGTCATTTTGTCACCTCCCTATGGACTTATATGGCGACGTTTCAGCGTTTCCGGCGGTTTCCCCCGGGCTGCCTTTCGTCGCAGAGATCTGTACGTAATGGTCGTACCCAATAATTATACTACAAAATCCGTGAAATGCAAGGATTTTTTTATTTCAAAACCGTTCCGTCCGCCAGCGTAATGGTGTAGCCGTTAAAGTTGATCGTTCCGTTGTTCGTAAGGCTTGTAACGGTGCAGTTTCCGGTCAGGTTCC